>JAICWZ010000068.1 GCA_025966355.1 Thermomicrobiaceae bacterium | reverse complement strand
GCAGGAATCGTGGTTCGAGACACTATCATCCGCGAAACTTGTGCTGACTCCACATCCGGGCGAACTCGGGCGGCTAACCAGCAAATCGACATCCGATATTCTCGCCGACCCCTGGAACGAAGCGCGCGCGGCGGCGGAGCGATTCCAGCAAGTCGTCGTGCTCAAGCAGGGATTTCCGGTGGTGGCAGCGCACGGCGAGCCGCTTCTCATCGCACCGCGCTGTGATCCGGCGCTGGCGTCGGCAGGCACCGGCGACGTGCTGGCTGGCACGATCTCGGGGCTGATGGCGCAGGGGCTGGAGCCGCGCGATGCCGCGGCGGCCGGACTCTTCATCGGCTCGCGGGCAGCCGGGCTGGCGGAGACGCGAGTTGGGACGTTGAGTCTCGTTGCCGGTGACGTGATTGACGCGTTGCCGGAGGCGATTCGTCAACTGTACGACCGAGATTGGTAGGAAATTGTGGCGATCGAGTCCCGCGTCCGGTTGATCATGACGAGCAACGTAGTGACGGTTACGCCGGACACGTCGGTCGATGAGGTAGCCCGGCTTATCTGGGAACACAAGATCGGCAGCGTGCCCGTTGTCGAAAATGGCCACGTCGTCGGCATCGTGACCGATTACGATCTGATTACCCGCGAAACCGATTATGATGCCCCGGTTTTCTTCTCGTTCCTCGAAGCATATTTCCGCATTCCCGGGACCGGCGACGAGGAACAGCTGCGGCGTATTCTGGCGATCAGCGCGCGCCAGCTGATGTCGTCGCCCGCTGTGACCGTCGGCCCGGACGATACGTTGCAAGATGTGGCAACGCTCATGTACGACAAGCGGCTCAACGCCCTACCGGTCGTTGACGACGACAACGCGCTGGTGGGTATCGTCACACGGGCCGATGTCGTGCGCCTGATGGTAGCCGATGAGAATCTCTTCGAGCGGCTCGGAGATGAGCGCGAATAATGAGTGCGTGCTGACAACGCGAAACGACCGGCCAAACGGCCGGTCGTTTTCAATTCCACGTTTGTTCGACTTCGCGTAGGGCGTTAGCCCTCGGTCATCGTCTCGGCGACTTCCTGGCGCAGATTCTCGACGTCCTGGAGTACAACAAAGGTGCGTCCGGACATTTCGTCGCGTACATAGCCGAGTGTACGATCATCCATCCAGCGATAGATGGTCGGACGGGTGACACCCAGCTGCTGCGCGGCGTTGCCGATGCTGACGAGATCGGCCGGCTCGTAGGCGCGGAACTTGGCCATCGACAGCATCCGACCGAGATCGGTCTCCCAGAAGCTGCGCGGCACGGTATAGTCCTCGGCGCCCGGGGGCCAAAAAAGGATCTGCTGCACGGAATCGATCGCTTCGACGACGAGACTCTTGGCTTCGCGGATTTCTCCGCGCGCAAGCGCCGCGAGACGGGAGAGGTCACGACCGAGTGGCCCTGTCCTCAATTGCTCGATCGACAACGCTTGCACAGCATCGGGGAACATGCGCGTCATGAGTCGGTGATGCTGTGTATAGATCAGACGCAACGCTTCGTCGATCGTCTCCTGATAGTTCATCTTATCGTCATCCACGGCCTCACCCTCTCCGCATTGTAGTGCCGATCCCCATCCCATCGACTGTACGTACCTATTCTACGCGGAGCGTACGTCCGGGTCAACAGCTGTTTGCTCGAATAGCAGTTTCTGTCGGTACTGCAATATGAGGATGCAAAACGCGCCGCGCATGACTTCGGTACCGGGAATTCAAATGGCCCGTTTCGTGCTATAGTTCGCTGATCGCATGGGATAGGGCGATTGGAGAGCACGTGCGCATTCTCTTACGAATTCTCGGTTATCTCGGTCCGTACAAGCGGCGCGTCGTTCTCGCTTACATCGCACTAGCAATCGGCGTCGGAATGCAGCTTCTCACTCCGCGCCTGGTTGAGTACGTTATCGACCGCGGCCTGACCCGACCAAACTATCACGCCGTTACCGTCGGTTCCCTCGCCATCATTATCGTCGGGGCGACGCTCGGCATTTTCACCTACACCCGCAGTTACATCTTCCAATACCTGGCAGAGCGCGTTTCCTACGATGTGCGCAACGAGTTGTACCAGCATATGCAGCGGCTCTCGTTCAGCTTCTTCGACACCGCCCATACCGGTCAACTGATGTCGCGCGCCACCGAAGACGTCAATTCGATCCGACGCTTCCTGATGATGTCGCTTCGCTCAATCGTCCAGTCGCTCGGTATGCTGATCGTCATCACGACGATCCTTCTGTTGACCGACTGGAAGTTGGCGCTGATCTCGATGAGCGTCATGCCGGTACTCGTGTTCACCGCGCTCTACTTCGGTAAAACGATTCGCCCAAAGTTCCTGGCGGTTCAGCAGCAGTTCGGCGTGATGACGAATGTCATGCAGGAGAACCTGTCGGGCGCGCGGGTAGTGCGCGCGTTCGCTCGGGAAGAAGATGAGAACCGGAAGTTCGACCGCGAACTCTGGACGCTCAACGAAACGTACATGAACACAGTCCGGCAGTATTCCTTTTACTTCCCGCTCATGACGTTCCTTTCGAGCGCCGGCATCACCTTGATTCTCTGGTACGGCGGACGGCAGGTTATTAATGGAAGCCTCTCGCTCGGCCGCCTGACCGCGTTCTACCTCTATCTGACGATGCTCTCCCAGCCGATCCGCATGCTCGGGTGGGTCGTCAACAGCGCCGCTCGTGCAATCGCTTCGGGTGAGCGCATCTTCGGTGTGCTTGATACCCGCCCAAAGATCGACAGTCCGGAAGACGCTGTCGTCTTGTCTTCCATCAAGGGCCTGGTTGAGTTTCGAGACGTCTATTTCCGCTATGACGAAACAACGGAAGATGCGCTCACCGACATTTCATTCGTCGCCGAGCCGGGCATGCGTATCGCCTTGATCGGCGGGACCGGCTCCGGCAAGAGCACGATTACCGCGCTCATCCCGCGCTTTTATGACGTCCGCTCCGGTTCCGTCACCGTCGATGGCATTGATGTACGTCGCTTGAAACTCGACGTACTGCGCGACCAGATCGGCATCGTGCTGCAGGACACGTTCCTCTTCTCCATGTCGATCGGCGAAAATATTGCGTATGGCAAGCCCGATGCGACGCGCGAGCAGATCATTGCAGCCGCGAAAGCCGCCATGATCCACGATCACATCGCCTCGCTGCCGGACGGCTACGACACCGTGGTCGGCGAACGTGGCGTCTCGCTCTCCGGTGGCCAGAAACAGCGTGTGGCAATTGCCCGCGCGCTCGTCATGGATCCGAAGATTCTGATCCTCGACGACGCGACGTCGAGCGTTGATACCGAAACGGAGTATGAAATTCAGCAGGCGCTGCAGTCCGCCATGCGCGGGCGCACGACGCTCGTCATCGCCCACCGCTTGCTTTCCTTGAAGAGCGCCGACGAAATTCTGGTGCTGGATAGCGGCCGGATCGTCGAACGCGGCACACACCAATCATTGCTCGAACGAGAAGGTGCCTACGCTCGCATCTACGACTTGCAACTGAAAGATCAGGAAGAGCTCGCGGCGGTCGCCGACTAGGAGAAGACGAGCGGATGCAATACGCGGACCCCGATGACATCCTTGGTAAAGCGTACGATGCCAGGATCGCGCGACGTCTCGCCAAGGAGGCGACTCCCTATCGCTGGCAGTTGACGCTCACCATCATCCTCATGATCACGACGGCGTGTGCCGATCTGGCGTTACCGTATCTCTTCGGCGTCGGGATCGACGTGGTCAATCCCGGATCACCGCGCTCATTCCTCGGTCACAGCGGCACGGCCGCATTGAATATCCTGATCCCGATCCTGGCGCTTTCGATCTTCATTCGTTTCATGTCGTATTACGGTCAAACCTATTTTGCCTCGTGGATCGGGCAAAACATCGTCCTCAAGCTGCGCTCAAAGCTCTTTCATCACTTGCAACGCCTCAATATCAGCTACATTGATCAGCGAGGCGTGGGGTCGATCATGTCGCGCTTGCAAAACGACGTGAGCGTGATCAACGACCTCTTCTCCGATGGGCTTGTGAGCATCGTGGCCGATCTCGCCATTCTCGTCGGGATCATTATCGTGATGCTGATCACGAATCCGAAACTGGCACTGCTCACCTTCGCGGTAACGCCGGTGATGGCGATCATGATGGTCTGGTGGCGGAAGCACGCGATCTCGGCCTACCGTGGTATGCGAATCACCATCGCGCGGGTAAACGCGAATCTCGCGGAGAGCATCGCCGGTGTTCGCGTTTCGCAGGCGTTCGCGCGCGAGGTCGAAAATAACAAGCAGTTCAACCGGATTAACGGCGACAATTTCGATGCGAGCGTCACTGCCGCGCGCTACTCCGCCATCCTCTTCCCATTCGTGCAGGTGGTCGAAGCGTTCGCGACCGGGCTGGTGTTGTTCATTGGCGGTCGCATTATTCTCGGCGGCTCGGCCTTTACGATCGGCGAGCTCTTCACGTTCGTCGCGTATATCTCGCGCTTCTATGAGCCGGTACGCGACCTGAGCCAGCAGTACAACACGATGCAGGCGGCGATGGTCGCGGGCGAACGAATCTTCGCACTGGAAGATGTGCAGCCGGAGATCGTCGATGCGCCGAACGCAATCGTCCTGCCGCGTGTCCGCGGCGACGTGACCTTCGATAACGTCGTCTTCGGCTACGACAGCACCGAAGTGCTCCACGGTATGAACCTCGAGGTCAAATCGGGCCAGTCGGTCGCGTTCGTCGGTGAAACCGGTGCCGGAAAATCATCGATGATCAATCTGCTGACGCGCTTTTACGATGTTTGGAGCGGCGCGATTCGGATTGACGGTCACGACATTCGCGACGTGACACAGCAGTCACTCCGGTCGCAGTTCGGCATCGTGCTTCAGGATACGTTCCTTTTTGCCGGAACCGTGCGCGAAAACATCGCCTACGGCCGACCGGATGCGACGCTCGAAGAAGTGATCGAAGCGTCGAAAGCCGTTGGAGCACATCCGTTCATCGAGAAGTTGATTGACGGATACGACACCGAGGTCCACGAGCGTGGTGCGACACTTTCGGTCGGCCAGCGTCAGCTGATCTCGTTCGCGCGCGCCTTGCTCTGTGACCCGCGCATTATCGTGCTGGACGAAGCGACATCGAGCGTCGACACCGAAACGGAACTTATCATCCAGCAGGCGCTTAACACGCTGCTCCGCGGCCGCACGTCGTTTCTCATCGCTCACCGGCTCTCGACGATTAAGAGCGTATCGATGGTGGTCGTGCTCGATCATGGGCGAATCATCGAGACCGGTACGCACGAGGAGTTGCTGGAGCGACGCGGCGCGTACTACAACCTGTACACGATGCAGTTCCGTGCCCAGGAACTACAGGCACTGGCCGACAGCCAGCGAATTCCCACGGACTAGATGAGATTCGCGGACGATCAGAAGAGCGACGCCTGACGGGGACGAACGATCGCCTGCTCGGAATCCCAGACGATGCTCGATCCAAAGCGCGGAACCGGGGTGATGGTGGGGCATAGCGCGGCGCCGCCAAGGCGCGCTTCGGCCGATGCGCGTGCGATGTCCGGCCGGTTGTTCTTGTCCGATAGATGAGCAAGCCACACATCCGTTGTGCGATCGCCCATGTGCGCGGCGAGCAGTTCGCCGCAATCGGCATTGCCGAGGTGGCCGAGCGGCCCACGAATGCGCCGCTTCAAATGCGCCGGATACGGTCCAGAGCGCAGCATATGCTCGTCGTAATTCGACTCGAGCACGATGAGCGATGCGTCAGAGAGTGCCGAGCGGACGTCGGCCGTCGTCTCACCGAGGTCGGTGAACAGCGCAACGCGAACACCGTCGTGTTCGATGACAAATCCGACCGGATCGGCGGCGTCATGCGAGACCGCAACCGGCGTGACGTCGATCTCCCCAACCCGAACCGGCACGGTCGCACGGATTCGCGTCCAATCGGCCCGGCAGTGGCGTAACTCGCCGATCGTGCCCTCGGTTGCCAGAAACGGCACCGGTTGATAGCGGCAGAGTTGCGCCGCCGCCCGAACATGATCGACGTGCTCATGGGTGATGAATGTCGCAGTCAGCCGACTATCTCCGACGCCGGCATGCCGCAGCCCGGAATGGAGCAGCCGAATCGGCACTCCCGCGTCGATCAAGAGCGCCGTCGAACCAGCTTGTACGAGAAACGCATTGCCGTTACTGCCGCTGCCGAAGGAGGTGACGCGCATTGAACCGACGTGACTCCGCTCTGGATGAGAGTTGGGCGTGAACGACGAATGTCCTTGAATCTTACTCAACGAAGATCGCGCGACCAACACGAACCATCGTCGCACCTTCCTCGATAGCTACGCCAAAATCATTGGTCATGCCCATCGACAATTCGGGCAACGTGAAGCGTGCATCGAGCGCGGCGATACGGTCGCGCAGTTCGCGCAGACCGCGAAAAACGGGTCGTGCAGCCTCTGCGTCGCCCACCAGTGGTGCGATGGTCATCAGTCCGGCGATCTGCAAGTGCGGACAATCAACGATCTGCCGGACCAAGCCTTCGGTATCTGACGGTTCGCAACCGTGCTTTTGCTCTTCGCCCGCGACATTCACCTGGATGAGCACGCGGATTGACTTATCGATCTGGGCGGCACGACGTTCCAACGCCTCGATGAGCTCGGGACGATCGACCGAGTGGATTGTGTCGAAGAGCGCGACCGCGTCCCGCGCCTTGTTCGTTTGCAGGTAACCGATGCAATGCAGGTGCGCGTCGGACGGGAGTGGGGGAGCGAACTTGGCCTTCGCGTCCTGCACGCGGTTTTCACCGAAATCGCGCAGCCCGGCATCATAGCCGCGATCGACCTCGGCACGTCCGACCGTCTTGGTTACGCCAACGATGCGGACCGAGCCGGTTGGTCGATCGGCGCGTTCCTCGGCGGCTCGAACCTCCTGGAGTACCCTCCGGTAGTTCTCCTCAATCGTCACCCTGCACATCCCCTTCATACGGTCGCGGCTGGAGCTGGGCGATCGTCGCGAACAGCCCGCGATGTCCTTGGCCGGCGCGCCGCGAGAAGTAGCGCTCGGCATGACAGCGCGTGCAGATCTCCGAAGACTCCACGTGGTCAGGGAGCACCCCAGCCGCCTCAAACGCGAGACTATTCGCGCGCCAGAGATCGAGATAATCGCGCGGTTCTCTCGGATCTATCGCTTCGACAAGATGTTCGACGCCACTCGCGCGCCAGGCATCAATAACCTCGTCGCCGACTTCGTAGCAGCACGGACCAATCGACGGCCCCAGCCGGACGATCAGGTTCGCCGGCCGCGAGCCGAACGCCGCGGACATCGCCGCGACGACCGATCCCGCGATATTCCCAACCGTCCCACGCCAGCCGGCATGCGCCAAACCAACCGCATGCACCACCGGATCATAGACGAGGACCGGCACGCAGTCGGCGGTGTAGATGATCAGCGGCAGGCCGAGCGTTCGCGTGATCAGGGCGTCCGTTTGGGGAATCGCGTCCTCAATGCGCAGCGCACCGCGTCCTCGCTGCTGCTCGTCAACGACCTGCACATGGGTGCCGTGGACCTGGCGCCCGGCAACGAGTGCACTCGCGTCGATTCCGATCAGATCCGCCCAAGCTCGACGGTTGGCGAGCGCTTCGTCAAGCGGCAGACGGCCCGCGATATTGATGTCGCCATCACCCGGCAGTGCGGGGTTGCGGGTTGTCACGGCGTGAATCAGCGGATAGAGATCGAGTCCATCGAATCGAAAGAGCGTCGAATCGTCAACCGCCGTTTGCATGCGCCCTGCTACTCCCCACGTGCCGCGTCGACGATAATTTCGTTGATGACGCGCTCGACGGGCGCCTTGTCATCGGTGAAGACCCATTGCGGATCGGTGGTCGTCCACTCACGAATATTGCCACTTTGCAGGCTGATCTGCCCGATCTGTTTGAGCATCCCTGGCTGGAGTTGGTCGATATTCGCGGCGTAGTTGGCGATGTTCGTTGGCTCTTTGGTGCCGATCACGACGGAGTTCGCATAACCCTGGGCATCGAGGATATAGACGTTCGGAAAGACGGTCTTCATCGTGCTCGCGATCACGTTTACCAACCGATAATCGGTATCAGTCCGTCCCGCATTGAGCACCGCAACGCCGCGCGGAGCCAGGTGATCGTAGACCTCCTGGAAGAACTCCTTGG
>JAICWZ010000400.1 GCA_025966355.1 Thermomicrobiaceae bacterium | reverse complement strand
GGCAAATGTCTCGTATCACGCTACGCTCAGGTCATTGGCGCCTCGTATCGATTGCGGCGGCACTTGCGCTCGCTTTCGCACTCGGTTCAGCTTTCGTCGCACTCGGAGATACGAACAGCACGTATTACGCCTGCCTTACCAATGGCGGCGAAATCAACAATGTCCAGATCAATCCGAGCAACACACCGAATTGTCCTGGTAATCAGACGCTGATCAGCTGGAATCAACAAGGTCCACAAGGCGTTCAGGGACCAACAGGTGCCGTCGGCGCAACTGGCGCGACCGGACCGCAGGGTCCATCCGGTCCACAGGGGATCCAGGGCGAAACTGGTGCAACCGGCGCCACTGGAGCGACGGGTGCGACTGGGGCGACAGGAGCAACCGGGCAGACCGGAGCGACGGGTGCGACTGGTCAGACCGGAGCAACTGGTGCTACCGGTGAGACTGGCGCGCAAGGGGCAACAGGAGCAACCGGCCCGAATAATGACGCGAGCGCATGGTTCTCCATCGATAGTTCGGCCGGTACCTGCACCATGAATAACGGACCGTCTTTCTTACACTGCAGCTACACCGCTCCCGGACAATACGCTTTTAGCATCGACGCGCCCGGTGTTGGCCCCGCTCCAATGTTCACCGTAACGAGCGTTGGCTCAGTTGTGGCGATGGGCTTCGGCGGCGGAGCGGTGAGCAGCGATGGCTCGTTGAACACGACCATCTTCGTCGAAGGTGGAGTTGATGTGCAAGCGTTCTCCGTGGTGATCGTGAGTACAAGCTCGCCTGGCGTTGCCGGCTCAACGAGCGCCGCCGGTTTTACCAGGTCCGCGGCCGCACCCACGAACCAGCAGTCAGTCCCGATCCCGTAACAACGAAGGTGTAAGGGGCGTCGTGGCGCAGTCGATGCACCGGCGCCCCTCTCTCCATCGGTTTTCCATGCAGAACTCGCCTGAATCGCCTAATCGAGGATGAGACGCGAACGCTGGAAGCGCGCGGCATTGAGAGCGAGCACGATTACGTCAAGCAGGCCCAGAACCAGCACGGCTATGACAACAACGGTCGCCAATTGCGCGGTGCTGAGTCGATGCTCCAGACGAAGCCTGGTCGACGGCGACATCAGTTGCACCCCGAACACCATCAGAAAGATCAAGACGACCCAACCGATCGTCAGCACCTGCTGCGCCTGCCGAACGGTGGACGACCGCAGGGAGATGAGCACCCCAATACCGGTAGCCAGCACGGAAAGCAGGAACGTCAGGACGACGGTCGCCACCGCACGACCGGTCGGATACAGGAGGAGATGACCGCCACCGACGCTGAGATTGACCACGATCAGTCCGGCGATCAAGCTGACAATCGTCAGCCCCCAGCCGTAGAGGACGACGGCACCGATCTTCCCCACGAGAATCGAGCGATCGGAAAGACGACTCGCGAGCAGCGTTTCGAGTGTGTGCCGCTCGCGTTCTCCCGCGATTGAGTCGGCGACGACGCTCAATACCATAAAGACGGAAACTCCGAGACCGAACCCGATCATCTGGTAGGAATCAACCCAGGAACGACCCGCCTGAAGTGGGAAGAACACACCGTAGATGAGCACGAGAATAAACGGCGCGTATTTGCCGCGCCCACCGCCCTGCCGCAGTTCATGGAATTCCTTCCAGATCATCGCACGGACATCGGCGATCATGCGTCACGCTCCATCAGCGCCAGGAACGCCTGCTCCAGACTGGCCGCCCCCTTGCGCACCTCTTCGATATCACAGCCGGCTTCGACGAGCAGCCGTACCAGCGGCGCGACCAGACGATCGTCACGGAGCGCGAGCGTCAGCGTGCCGTTGCCTGCCTCGATCCCGGCAACTTCGGGCCGCAGG
Source organism: Thermomicrobiaceae bacterium (assembly GCA_025966355.1). GTDB lineage: Bacteria > Chloroflexota > Chloroflexia > Thermomicrobiales > Thermomicrobiaceae > CALAGB01. The sequence goes on along the minus strand of JAICWZ010000400.1, from coordinate 945 downwards.
CGAAGCTCTTCGAGCAGGGCCGGCGTAAATCCCTGCCCAACGAATTCGACCTTCTGCTCGCCACCATGCGAACGGAGATGCGTGGGACTGTCGACGGTCAAGAGGTGCCCCTGCCGGATCACCCCGACCAGATCACAGATCGATTCTGCCTCGGGCAGATTGTGGGTCGTCAGAAAGACGGTCACGCCCTCACGAGTCACAAGCGAACTGAGATCCTCGCGCAGCGCCGCCGAGGCGACCGGGTCGAGCCCGGCCGTCGGCTCGTCGAGGAAGATCAACGACGGCCGATGCAGCATCGCACGCGCGACGGCCAGCTTCTGTTTCATCCCCCGGCTCCAGTTGCCAACCTGGTCTCCCCGACGATCCCACAGACCCATATGGGTGAGCAATTCCTTGACGCGGGCATCGCGCTCGGCCGGTGACAGCTCCCAGACGCGCGCATAGAACTCGAGATTCTCCTGGGCGCTCAGCCGCTCATAGAGACCAGGGTGTTCAAGCAGCGCGCCGGTCCGCTGGCGAATCTCACTGGCTTGAGCACGACTGTCGAAGCCAAGCACCGTGGCGCTCCCACGGCTCGGCTCCAGCAGACCGAGGAGCAAGCGAATCGTCGTTGTCTTCCCTGAACCGTTCGGGCCGAGAAAGCCGAAGATCGTGCCCGCCGGAATCTGCATCGACACGCCATCGACCGCCCTCACCGCTCCGAACGATCGCGACAGCCCATCAGTCTGGATCGCATATTCGAGCATCGAAGCCGTCCCCATATTGCGAGACAGAACCACCCCACAACACATGCGCCTCACATTCTAAACCCGACGGGAAGGCAAGGGTGGAATGCGAGACGCCGAACTTCTCCATGTCCTCTGGCTCGGGGAGAATGACCTTATGGATGAAGGTATGCGGCAGGCGCTGGAAGTGGCTCGCTCAAGAAGGGCGATCGCGGCGGGT
>JAICWZ010000147.1 GCA_025966355.1 Thermomicrobiaceae bacterium | reverse complement strand
GATCATCCGCGACACGTTCGCGGTCGCGGCCGTCATCTGCCTGCTTGCCATCATCCCGGCGTTACTTCTGAATCGTGGCACGACCGATTGACGTCAATCAATGAAAACGGATCGAAATGCCTCGATCGAGTCAGCCACTGACCGTTCAGGCGAGAAGATCGCGGTTCCAGCAACGAGTATTCCGGCGCCCGCTTGCCAGATCCCGCGCGCATTTTCAGGCTTGATGCCTCCATCGACCTCGATCAGTGCCGCAGGATTGACGGCATCGAGCAACGCGCGAACCCGCCCAATCTTGCTCAGCGACGTCGGAATGAACGACTGACCACCGAAACCAGGGTTGACGCTCATCACCAGCACTACATCGAGCAGCGACGCGGTCTCTTCGATGGCCGACACCGGCGTGCCCGGATTGAGCGCGAGGCCGGCCTGGCATCCGGCCTCGCGAATCTGCTGCAGCGTTCGATGGACATGCACGCACGCTTCGACCTGCACCGTGATGAGATCAGCACCGGCCTCGGCGAAACGCTCGATGTACCGCTCCGGCTCGACGATCATCAGATGCACGTCGAGCGGTAACGTCGTCGCCCGGCGTGCCGCCTCGACGACCGGCAGGCCGATGCTGATATTCGGCACGAAGCGTCCGTCCATGACATCGATATGGATGTAATCGGCACCGCCATCGCCGGCACGCCTGATCTCAGTATCGAGATGACCGAGGTCGGCGGCAAGGATCGACGGTGCCAGGCGTGGGGCGGGACGCTGTTGGCTTTCTGGCATACTCTACTCGTGCTCCTATCTTCGCCACGGAGTGGGGCGCCGGCTTCGACCGAACGATCCGATCGTAAGGGGACGATGTGGCGGCCAGTCAACTAACCGCGGAACGACACCTGTCCGTCCAACGAATCATACCCGGACTCTTCCTCATCGCATTCTGGTGGCCGGTCGCCTGGCTGCAGTTGCGACCGCTCTCGGACTATTACTTCTTCCCACTCTGGTTCGGATTTATCCTCCTGCTCGACGGCATCGTCGAACGACGCACAGGCACGTCACTCGTGACGCGCGGCGTTGGAAAGTTCGCGCTCCTCTTCGTCGGTTCGGTTCCGTTCTGGTGGATATTCGAAGTCATCAATCGCTGGCTGGGGAACTGGCACTATCACACGCCGGTCATCTACACGCCGCTCGTTTACGTGTTACTTGCCTCGATCGCGTTTTCGACCGTGATGCCCGCCGTACTTGAAATGACCGAGCTGCTGGCGAGCTTCGGTGTCGGCGAACGGCTGCCCAAATTACCCGCGTGGAAGCCGGCTCGACGCAGTATCATCGCTTTGCATCTGCTCGGATGGCTGATGCTCGCGGCCGTACTCGCCTGGCCACATTACGCATTCCCGCTCGCCTGGCTCTCGATCTTCTTCATAATCGAGCCGATCAACGCGCTGCTCGGCCAGCGCTCGATTGCCGGCTTCGTACGTGATGGCAACTGGGCGGCGCTCTGGAATATCATGCTCGCCACCGTCGTCACCGGGTTCTTCTGGGAGATGTGGAATGAGTTTTCGCTACCGAAGTGGACCTATTCCGTCCCGTTCGTCGGCTCGGCTCATCTCTTTGAAATGCCGTTGCTCGGTTATACCGGTTATCTGCCGTTCGGTCTCGAAGTCTTTGCGATCTTCGGCCTGCTCTTCTTCCTCGTTTTTCGCCGGCCGCAGGCATACGCACGCGCCAATCGCGACGATGATTCGACGGGGAGCGTTTGACCGTGGCTCCCATTGAAGCCTATAATTTCGCGCGTTCAGGGTAGTAATACTGGACCACTCAGGATGGCTCAACTGCCGTGGTAAACAGCCTGCAACGATTCGAACGATTCTTTGAACGCCTGATGGAGGGTTCCGTCGGGCGGATTTTTCGCAGCCCGATTCAGCCTGCTGAAATCGGCCGGCGACTCGAACGCGCCATGGAAGGCAACCAGCTGGCGACGGTCGACGGTATCGTCGTTCCGAACGATTACAGCGTCTATCTCAACCCGCAAGACATGGTGCTTTACACCGATTTCGTTACCAGCCTCTGCCGCCAAATGGAAGACTGGCTGATCGATCTGGCCGACGAACGCAACTACGGCTTCATCGATCAGGTCCGAGTGCAGATGTTCGGCGACGATCGCATCGAACCGCGCACCATCAGCGTCGACGCGCATATCGCCGAACTGCCCGGATACGATCCAGTGCAACAGGAGGCGGTGCAACGCACCGAGGTGTACCGCGTCGTCGAGCGCACCGGCAATGTGCCACCGCAACTCCTGCGCGTCACCAGCGCGGTCCGACCGGAGGAAATGTTCTCGATCCGGCGGCAGCTCACGACGATCGGCCGCTCCCTCGACAACGACGTTGTCATACCTGAACCGGAAGTGTCGCGCTACCACGCGCGCATTGAGTACGTGAACGGTCATCTGGAGATTGTCGATCTCGAATCGACCAACGGCACCATTGTGAATGGCACTCAGGTGCGACGTCGCGCCATCGAGCAGGGTGACTCGGTTGTCGTCGGCAACGCGAAACTCGAGTTGCTGCCGTACCGCGGCGCCGTGCCACAGGGGACGCAGGGTCGTCCAAGGTAATGATCAATCAACTGCCGTTTGAGTGGTTTGTCCTCCTTCTCCGGATTATTTTCATCTTCCTGCTCTACTTTTTCCTCTTTCAGGTACTGCGCGTTATTGGACGCGAACTGAGCGCCTTTACGGCGCAAAGTGCCGAGCCTGAGCAAATCGACGCGACGGCGCATCTGATCGTGCAAAAGGGCGGTGGCTCGGGGCTCCGTTCCGGCATGACGCTGGAACTGGAGCCGGTCACGGTTATTGGGCGCCATCCACGCGCCACGATCTTCCTCGATGACACGTTCGTGTCGAGCGAACACGTGCAGATCACCTGGCGTGATGGACGCTGGTGGGTCAGCGATCTGAACAGCACCAACGGAACGCGGCTGAATAGCCAGCCCGTCACCGTGCCGACCGGCCTTCGTTATGGAGATGTCATCGCTATCGGCGATGTGCACCTCCAGTTCGCGCCCTGAGCGACGCGATCGAACGCGTCGCGGGCGGCTCGTGAACATGACCGTCTGGGGCACCGCCCACGGGGATTTGCGGGCGGCAGAAGGTCACCGACGACGTAACCGGCGAAGCCGCGTACACGTTGTCGAAGCAGGAATCGCCAAAACCGACGAATTCGACGGGGACATCGACGCGCGATCGCGGCGAAGAACCGTTGCCGTGAGCGTCGAGGGAAGGTTAAGGAGTTGGGTTTGAAAGTGCGACGAGTTGCCGTTCTCCTGCTCATCGGCGTGATGCTGGCGCTCGCCAGTCCGCTCGCGTCGGTACAAGCCGCACCATCGTCTCCGGATGACCTCTTGATGCCCAGGTATTTCCCCGAGACCGGCTTCTGGGTACAGGGACAATTCCGGCAGTACTGGGAAACACACGGTGGTCTCTTCGTGCAGGGCTACCCGATCACCGGCGTCTTCAAGCAAGACGGCTTCTATCGCCAGTATTTTGAGCGCGCCGTATTTGAATATCATCCCGAGTATGCTGGTACGCCCTACGTCGTCGAGCTGGCGCGTGTCGGCGCCGATCTGACGCAATCACGAAGCGCAGAAACACCCTTCAAACCGATCGGCGCCTTCGATAATTCGAACGACCACGTTTACTACCCTGAGACGCAGCATTCATTGAACTACGGTTTTAAGACGTTCTGGAACGACAACGGCGGGCTGCCCAACTTCGGCTATCCAATTTCGGAGGAGTTCGACGAGCAGAATCAGCCGCCACCGGCCGGCGACGGTCAGGTTCATACGACGCAGTATTTCGAGCGCGCGCGCTTCGAGTACCACCCGGAATACAAAGGCACGAAATACGAGGTGCTGCTCGGCTTGCTCGGCCGCGAATATCTCAAGCTCCATCCGGCACCCGACAGCGCGCTGCATCAGCAGGACCCGCAATTGCCGCCGCCCGACCCGACATCAGCGCAGCTCTACGGACCGCACGTCGGCTACGGCTTCAACGTCTTTCTGAACGGCGACGGCACCGGCGACGCCTTCAACCAGCAGACGCTCAACATGGTCAAGAACGCGCAGTTCTCCTGGATCCGACTTCAGGTCCAGTGGAGCCACATCGAACCCGCTCAAGGGCAATATGACCTGTTGCCACTCGACCGAATCATTAATGCTGCCAACGGCGCCGGAGTGAAGATCATCGCCAGCGTCGTGAAAGCTCCGGGTTGGGCCGACTCGACCGGCGGCATTCCCGCCGATCCTACCGCCTACGCGGCAACGATGAAGATGCTGGCGGCTCGCTATCAGGGCAAGGTTCAGGCGTGGGAGATCTGGAACGAGGAAAACCTCGCCAGCGAGACAGGCGGCACCGTCGATGTTGGTCGTTACGTCAACTTGCTTAAGGCAGCCTACCCCGCAGTCAAGGCGGGAGCGCCGAATACGATCGTTCTCTTCGGTGGACTGACGCCGACCGGCGTGCAAGATCCATCAATCGCGATCGATGATGTCCAGTACCTTCGTCAGGTGTACCAGTACAACGGTGGCGAAGTGAAAGCGTACTTTGATGATCTAGGCGCGCATCCGGGGAGCAACAATAATCCTCCCGATACGTTGTGGCCTGACAACCCTGGACCAGGCCCCGGCTGGCAGAATGATCCGTCGTTCTACTTCCGGCGCATCGAGCAGCTGCGACAGGTGATGATCGACAACAATGACGCCGCCAAGCAGATCTGGCTCACGGAATTTGGCTGGACCACGGCGAACCAGGCGCCCGGATACGAATATGGCGCGCAGAATAGCGACCAGAATCAGGCCGACTATCTCGTCCGCGCCTACCAGATCGCGAGGAATCAATGGCCCTGGATCGGTGTGATGAGTGTCTGGAACCTGAACTACAGCGTGATTTCAAGCCCCAGCGACGAAAAATCGCCCTGGTCGGTGCTGAACTCGGATTGGAGTCCCCGACCCTCCTACACGGCGCTGAAGGAGATGCCGAAATAATTCCGTTCTCGGAAAATGGCTATACTTCTCCCGGGATTGAAACAGTGCAGCGGTCCGGCCACGACCAGGTGGCCGGGCTCGCCGTGGCAGGAGAAGAGATGATCCCGGGCAAACTCTCATTGGTGCTGCCCGCTCACAACGAGATCGACAACATTTCAGTCGTAACTCAGCGGGCGCTCGAGGTCTTGCCCGAACTGGCCGAATCTTTCGAAATCATCGTGGTCGACGACGGCAGCGTCGACGGCACCGGCGCACTCATCGACCGCCTCGCCGCGGAAAATCCGAGGATTCGCGCGCTCCATCATCCGAAAAATCGAGGCTATGGAGCCGCCCTCACCACCGGATTTCAGGCAGCGACCGGCGACTTCACCATGTTCATGGACTCCGACCAGCAGTTCTATATCGCCGATCTCTCGTACCTGTCACCGTTCGTTGGGGAGTACGATATCGTCGCCGGTTATCGCATCGACCGCCAGGACGCGCGCTATCGAATTCTGT
>JAICWZ010000077.1 GCA_025966355.1 Thermomicrobiaceae bacterium | reverse complement strand
TCGCGCGGCGATGCGCAACGCCGAACGGCTGTTGCGCGAGAACTATCTGGTCGGCGTCTTTCCCGAAGGAACACGCAGTGTCACCGGCGGGCTCAAGGACGTCTATCCCGGTGTGGCGCTCATCGCGGTCAAGAGTGGCGTGCCGATCTTGCCGACGGCCATTATCGGCAGCGATCGCCTGCCGTTTAACGGCCATAAAGGGCGTCGCCACGCGAACGGGCGCCTGAGGGTCACGGTACGAATCGGCAAGCCGTTCGAGCTGGCCACGAAAGACGCCGACGGCAAGCGTCGTGGTCTCAGCGAATTGACCGACGAAATGATGATCGAGATCGCGAAGTTGCTGCCGGAGGAGTACCGCGGCATCTACGCGGAGCGATTGAACGCGCTGAAATCCGAGCATCGCTCGAACCCGGCACACTCCGCCAACGACTGATCCCCCAAGCGTCCTTCTCATTACCCGGACTTGTACGTACACCCCGCGCCTGCTAATATGGTGTCTGCAAGTCACGACGTGTCGAGCGCACGTACAGCCCGGACGTTCAGAAACGCGACCGCACGGGGTGGGGCTCCCTGCTGGTCCGCGGCTCGGCATTCATGCTCGCAGCTCAATATGGTTCTGGGAGGTCGCAAGTGGTTGGAGCCGCGTTCCGTGTCGTCACGGTTTCGTGCCGTGTGGCGTTCGTCTTGATCCTCGCCGCGGTGGCCTTCTCTTCCACGGCCGCTGCCGCTGGCGCCCAAACACAGCCCACCGTGACCGCGCAATACGCCATCGTCGTCGATGCCGACACCGGTCAGGTGCTGTACGACAAGTCGATGAACACGCCGACCGCACCCGCCAGCCTGACCAAGATCTTCACCGCGATCTATGCGCTCGAATCGTCGTCACTTGATCGCACGTTGACCGTATCGCCGATCGATCTGGTCGGTGAGTCAACGATGGGGCTGGCCGCGGGCGACACGATCTCGCTCAAGACCGCGCTCAATGGGATGCTCTTGCCATCAGGAAACGACGCGGCAATGACCGTGGCGAGCAATCTTGGTGCGGAACCGGGAGACTCTCCCGAAGCAGCCGTCGCGCGCTACGTCGGCTGGCTGAACGACATGGCGGCGCGCCTTGGCTTGCAGCAGACGCATCTGGTGAATCCGCATGGACTCGACCAACCCGGTCATGCGACGTCCGCTCACGACCTGGCCGCGATCACCATGTTCGCCCTCAAGAACGCCGAATTCCGCAAGATAATCGGCACGCAGGAGTACAACGGAGACGGGTTTCAGCTCACGCAAGCCAACGAATTGCTTGGCAGCTATACCGGTCTGATCGGCGGCAAGACCGGTATCACCGACAATGCCGGTTATTCACTGGTCGAAGCAGCCGAACGAGGCGGGCACACGATCATCGCCGTGGTGCTCGATAGCAGCGAGTCGGCCTGGTATCAGGACGCGACGACTCTGCTCGATTACGGCTTCGCCACCGTCAATGCCGGGCCCCTGCCAAGCAATCTGCCGGTCGTCGAACTTCAGCCGGTCGTTATCCGTCAGGGCACCCTCGGCGTGGCGCCACCGCCCAAGCCGGCCCCCACACCCGACGCGCAGGTCGCGCCCACGACCTTAAGTGTGCATCAGGTGAACGACAACGTAGCCGTCGTGCGCCACAACCTGCTCGGTAGTGGGAATGGCTTCTCCTGGAAGTGGCCGCTGACCTCACTTATTTCGATGATCGCGGTGCTGGCGCTCGCCGTGAATTATCCGATTGTCATCGGCGCGGGCAGTCTCGTCTGGAAGCATGGCAAACCGTCGCGACGCGTCATCGCGTCACCAGTGTCGCTGGCAAAACGATCCAGCCGGCGGCTGGCACACCGGCGGACATCGAATCACCAGAGAGACGCGCGACGGCGACGTCAAACCTCGCCGCCGCGCGTGCCGGTCGAGCCGCTGGATACTGATTACCATGATGTGTTCGCCTACACCAGCGGTTACGCCGCGCCTGACCGCGATCGATCGATCTTCGCTGAGCCAATCCCCGCATCTGCTCCAGCGAATGTCGTGCCGCTGAATGCCGCCGAGACGACGGCTCTGCACGCGGTGCGACTGGCGATGCATGGCGACTATCCTGCCGCCACCCGCGAATTCGAACGCGCGTTGCAGACCGACCCGGCGCTCGATTTGAGCCGCGCCAGCGGCTTCTGGGGCATGCAGCCGGCCGGTTTTGTTGCCGCGGCACGCGCCTATGCTCGGACAGATCGAACGGCCGACGCCAAGTCGCTCCTGACAGTCATCAAGCTGAGTTGCGGCTCGCACAAAGAGCTCGAATCGGTCCTGATGCAGGTCGTCGCGCCCGTCTCATAACCACACCGCACGTCTGCACGGAAGGGGAGCAATCCGTGTGCTTCCCGGTCGCCCGCTGTTTCGGGCGACTCTCCGTTCACGCGCCAGCGATGTTTCCTCGAAGACCACCCAGCGTTAACACCGCAGATCTCCGATAACCAAAGTGTCCCCCATGCATACCGAACCGCGCCCGGAAAGTTGATATGGTGCGTGTTAGGTGTTATTATTAGCACGTATTAGGCAACGGGGCGCCAGGAGGAACCATGCGAGAGAACGAACCACTTTACGTTATTAGCGTCGCGGCGCGACTTCTTGAGCTGCATCCGCAAACGTTGCGCAAGTACGAGCGCGAAGGATTTGTCTCGCCGTCGAGGACGACCGGCAACCTGCGGCTCTATTCGAGCGAAGATCTCGAGCGACTTCGGCAGGTCAAGTACCTGGTCGAGGATCGGGGCATCAATCTGGCCGGCGTGCAACTCTCGATGGAATTGACGGCGCGTGTCAAGCGGATCTACAACGAAGTCGCCAAGATTTCCAAACGCAACGAGGGTGCGCTCGATCCGGTGCTCCGCGAACTCGCGGTGGTGCTCGAGCGCCTCGGGATTGAGTCCGAATAAACGTCTCGCGCTCCTGGCCCGGTCATTGCATGTCGATCTACGCAAGCCCGAGTTGTCTCACGAGAGATAGGTACCGAACATGAATCTCAATCGATTTACCGAGAAGGCTCAGGAAGCGCTGGTAAGCGGCCAGCGCGAAACTGAGACCCGAAAGCATTCCCAATTCGATGTCGACCAGCTGTTCTATGCGCTGGCGACTCAGAGCGACGGCGTTGTGCCGCAGGTCATTCTGCGTGCCGGCCTCGATCCGCGCACCGTCGTCGCCGAACTTGAGGCTGTGTTGGCCGCGGCGCCGACGCTACAGGTCAGCGCGCAGCCGGTCGTTGGCGCCAGCCTCCGTAAGGTGCTGGAACGCGCTGAAGACGAAGCGAAAGCCTTTGGAGACGAGTATGTCAGCACGGAGCATCTCCTTCTTGCGGCCTACGAGGCGACGCCGAACGCGCCGTCGGTCAAGGCGCTGGTGCGTCTGGGGCTGACGCGCGATCGTGTGCTCAAGGCGCTCAACGAGATCCGCGGGTCGCAGCGTGTGACCAGTGCGAACCCGGAGAGCACCTACGGTGCGTTGGAAAAATACGGGCGCGACCTGACGGAACTGGCGCGTGACGGCAAGCTCGATCCGGTCATCGGCCGGGACGAAGAAATCCGTCGCGTGATTCAGGTGCTGTCGCGCCGCACGAAGAACAACCCGGTGCTGATCGGTGAGCCGGGCGTCGGCAAGACAGCCATCGTCGAAGGGCTGGCGCAACGGATCATTCGCGGCGACGTGCCGGAAGGGCTCAAAGACAAGGTCATCATGCAGCTCGATCTCGGCGCGATGGTCGCCGGAGCGAAGTTCCGTGGTGAGTTTGAGGAGCGCCTGAAGGCGGCCCTGAAAGAAATTCAGGAGTCCGACGGGCAGATCATCGTCTTCATCGACGAACTGCATACGGTCGTTGGCGCGGGTGCCGCTGAAGGAGCGATGGACGCCTCGAACATGCTCAAGCCGATGCTGGCACGCGGTGAATTGCACGCCATCGGCGCGACGACGCTCGACGAGTATCGCAAGCACATCGAGAAAGATGCGGCGCTGGAGCGACGCTTCCAGCCGGTGCTGGTGAGCGAGCCGACCGTCGAGGACACGATCAGCATTCTGCGCGGTCTGCGCGAGCGCTACGAACTTCACCACAAGGTGCGCATAATCGACTCGGCGCTGGTCGCGGCAGCAGTCCTCTCGAATCGTTACATCACGAATCGCTTCCTGCCGGACAAGGCGATCGACCTCGTCGACGAGGCCGCCGCCCGTCTGCGGATGGAAATCACCAGCATGCCGGTCGAGCTCGATGAATTGCACCGGCGCTCGATGCAGCTGGAGATCGAACGCGAAGCGCTGCGCAAGGAGAAGGACGATGCTTCGCGGCAACGTCTGAAGGAGCTCGAGCGCGAGCTGGCGAACGTGCGTGAGCGCGAAGGCGCCCTGCAGTCGCAGTGGGAGCAGGAGCGCGCCGCGATCGGCAATGTCAGCGAACTGAAATCGCTGATCGAGCAGACGCGCCTCGAGATCGAGCAGGCTCAGCGTGCCGCTGACTACGCTCGCGCTTCGGAGCTGCAGTACGGCAAGCTTGCTCAGCAGGAGCAGAAGCTGCGCGACGAAGAACGACGGCTCGGCGAGACGCAGTCGACGAGCAAGCTGCTCAAGGAAGAGGTCGATGCCGACGATATCGCCGAAGTAGTCAGCAAGTGGACCGGCATTCCGGTCACGCGGCTGGTTGAAGGCGAGATCGAGAAGCTGGTTCACATGGAGGAGCGGCTGCACGACCGCGTCGTCGGCCAGGACGAGGCGATCGAGGCGGTGAGCAACGCGATGCGACGCGCCCGCGCCGGTCTGCAGGACCCGAATCGGCCGCTCGGCAGCTTCATCTTCCTGGGCCCGACCGGGGTTGGGAAGACGGAATTGGCGCGTGCCCTGGCCGAATTCCTGTTCGATGACGAGCACGCGATGATTCGCATCGACATGTCGGAGTATCAGGAGCGGCACACGGTCGCACGCCTGATCGGAGCACCGCCCGGCTATGTCGGCTACGAAGAGGGCGGCCAGCTGACCGAAGCGGTACGACGCCGGCCGTACGCGGTCGTGCTCTTCGATGAGATCGAGAAGGCACATCCGGAGGTCTTCAATGTCCTGTTGCAGATGTTGGATGATGGGCGCCTGACCGATGGCCAGGGGCGGACGGTTGACTTCCGCAACACGGTCATCATCATGACGAGCAACCTAGGTTCGACCTACATCCAGTCGGGCGCAGACGATTTGCGAACGCGGGTATTTGAGGCGTTGCAATCGCACTTCCGGCCGGAGTTCCTGAACCGGATCGACGACATCGTCATCTTCCACGCGCTCACGTTGAGCGATCTGGAGCGGATCGTCGATATCCAGTTGAACTTCGTGCGCGCACGGCTCGACGAGCGGCACATGACACTGATCGTTTCGCAGGGCGCCAAGCAGTGGCTGGCACAGCGCGGCTTCGACCCGGTCTTCGGCGCGCGACCGCTGAAGCGCGTTATTCAGCGCGAACTGCTCGACAAGCTCGCCAAGCAGCTGTTGCAGGGCGAGGTCCACGAGGGTGAAACGATTACGGTCGACATCGGGCCGGACGACAATTTACTCATCAAGGGCGCATTGAGCAGCGCCGAAGTTGTCGCCTAGCGATGATGGGCCCGGACCATCCGTCCGGGCCCATTTTCATAGCTTGCGCTGGCACAACGAAGCGGATCACCGGTGTTCTATACTACGAGCGAACGGACCGGGCGGCCGGTCAGTACTACGAAAGGGTAGGTCGCGTGGGCGTGATTGAGGACCTCATCAAACTGGCGATTATCCCGATCGTTGTTCTCTGCCTGCCGATTCTGTTTACCCTGGTCTTCGATATCGCGGCGCATCTCGGGGAGTTATTTAACAGCAAATAGCCGTGCGTTAGTGTGCCCGATGTGTGGAACCGCTGGTGACGGTCGGCAAAAGTGCGATGATCGGTAATGCCAGCAAAGCGAGCGCGGGCACGATCCAGAATGCCGTCTCGATGCCGACGGTGTCCGCGAGGGCTCCAAAAGCGAGCGCCGTTCCACTTTGCGAAACGAATTGAAATGCCAGCAGCACACCGGAGGCCGGTCCACGTGCTTCGGGCAGCATATCTTGCATCAGCGCCAGCTGAATCGCCCGCGCCGATCAGGATCGGAATCGCGGCATACGATCGATCATCAAACCAGAGATAGACATAAAGCAAAGGGGCGCCACCAAGGACGGCGAGCGCCAGAATGATCCGCCGGCCGTAGCGATCCGACAGAATCCCGCCAACGAAGCCACCGATCACCCCGGCGCCGAAGAGCATCGAGAGCGAAAAACCGGCATACCAGTCGCTATACCCCTTTGCTACCAACAGCTTGACCAGAAAGATTGAAAACGGGACGAAGCCGAGACTGAAGACGCCGACGAAGGCGAGCAGTGCGGCGATCCAGCGAAGTTTTTCCTTCAGCAATGGAATGAGCGGGACGTGTTCGCGCGCTTTCTGGGCGGAATCGCTTGCCTCGGTGTTGACGGTAAAGAAGAGAATCACCGACGCGATAATCCCGAAGACCATCACCACGAATGAGCCTTCGAGCGTGAACCAGCTGATCGCTGCCGTGATGAAGAGCGGCCCCACGGTGCGCGCCAGATCGCCACCACCGAGAAAAGATCGCCATCGATTGGCCGACCTTATTACCGCCGCGTTCACCCGCGAGCGCGACGGCCGGCGTGTGGAACGAGGCCGAAGCCAGGCCCGAAGCAAAGAGCAGGAGCAAGACGATGGCGAAGTGCGGCGCCAGCCCGATCGACGAGATCGAGATGGCGGCGGCCGCTGGGGCGAACACCACGAACCACCGTTTGCTCGTTCGATCGGCCAGCACGCCGATGAACGGCTGCAAGACGCTCGGCAGTTGCTGGGCTGGGACCATCAGCGCCGCGATGGAGAGCGGTATTCCGAGCTTTTCCTGAACCGGCGGGATGAGGACGGCGGTGAAGGAGCCGTACAGATCGTGAGCGAAGTGGGCGAAGGTGATGACGAGCGTGCCCCAGATGCTGAACCGTTCGGCTCCGGTGGCTTGCGCCGCCAGTTCTGTTGCCATGGGTGGCGCCTCGTGCATGGCGCCCGAACCGTTGTCGCTGGCCGGTGCGGTCCGACCGCCGCTCGACGCCGATGTCGTGGGCGTATCGGTCAAATGCTCGGCCTTCCTAGGATCCAGTGCACGAACAACGTCTGCGCCATCCCCACCGCGGGACGACGGGCGCGTGAGCTCGGTGACGGCAATGTTTGCGCTCCCCGCGTTTCGGAAACAGTCCGGCTAACCAAGCACACGATTCGGCGTCTGGCTACGCGCGGTGCCATCCAGCTTTGCCAGATCGCTTCCGGGAACTTTTCATCCACTGATGTCGTCTTGATTGCAGAAGCCGACAACTGGTCGATGGCCGCGGGTTGACGTATGAGGGGAGCGAGAAGATGCGTCGATGTTTTCTCCGGTGGCTGCGCCTGAGTGCCGTGGTGGCGGTGCTGGCCATGATGCTGGTCGCGTGTTCATCGAGTGCGGGCGACAAGTCAGCGGGCGATTCGGAGGCGTCTGGGAGTACTTCGAGCAGCGCGGCGTCCGCGGCATTGCCGAGTTCGGCGACTGCCGCGTCGGAATCTGCTTCAGGTGGCTCCTCTGCTCCGAGTTCGTCAAGCCAGGCGTTGCAAACCACGGATTGGGATCGGAAGATCATCCGCAACGCCCAGATCGACTTGCAGGTCAACAACGTCGAGACGATGCTGGCCACGATTCGCGGCATTACCGACGGTGCGC
>JAICWZ010000504.1 GCA_025966355.1 Thermomicrobiaceae bacterium | reverse complement strand
TGGTTCGTGCTTTCCACGGTGTCGGTTGGCACGTTCATGGCGACGCTGGATGGCAGCATCGTCAACATCTCGCTGCCGAAGATTCAGGAAGCGTTCGGCGTCAATCTGGCGGCGATCGAATGGATCGTCGTCGCCTACCTGCTCGTGGTCGGCGCCTTACTGCTGCCGTTCGGGCGGCTTGGCGACATCATCGGCTACAAGCGCGTCTACCTCCTCGGCTTTGCCGTCTTCGCCGGAGCGAGCGCGCTCTGCGGGGCGTCGGAAAGCGTCTGGATGCTGGTCGGCTTCCGCTCCGTGCAGGGGATCGGCGCGGCGATGTTGCAGGCGATGGGTCCAGCCATTGTCACGCACACCTTTGGCGCCAAGGAACGCGGCATGGCGCTTGGTCTTAATTCGATCAGCGTTTCGATCGGCCTCTCGATCGGTCCGGCGCTCGGCGGATTATTGACCGAGTACGGTTCCTGGCGGGCGATTTTCTACATCAACGTGCCGGTCGGCATCTTCGCCATTCTCTGGGCCTGGCGCATCCTCGGTAACGAGCGAGGTGAAACGCGCCAGCCGTTCGATTTCCGTGGCGCGATCCTCTCGTCCGGCGGTCTCTTCGCGCTTTTGCTGGCGTTAATTCAGGGCGAGGAATGGGGCTGGAGCAGCGCCACGGTGCTGGCGCTGTTCGGCATGAGCGTATTGCTCATCGGCAGCTTCATCTTCGCCGAATTGCGCTCGGCGCACCCGATGCTGGAACTGCGGCTGTTCAAGATTCGCGCGTTCAGCGCCGGCAACATCAGCCTCCTCATCGCCTTCGCCGGGCTCTTCATCGCCACCTTCCTGATGCCGTTCTTCCTGCAGCGAGGCCAGGGCTTTTCGCCGCTGAAGGCGGGACTGCTGCTGACGCCGATCCCGTTGGCAACGATGGTCTTCGCGCCGTTTGCTGGTTGGTTTTCGGATCGGATCGGCACACGACTCCCCGCGACCGTCGGCATCGGCGTCATGGCCTTCGGGCTGTACACCTTGACGCAGCTTCACGTCTCCGCCAGCTACTGGGATCTGATCTGGCGCCTGGCGATCATCGGCGTCGGGCAGGGGCTCTTCAACAGTCCGAACAGCAGCGCCATCCTTGGCTCGGTGCCGCGCATTCGGCTCGGCATCGCTTCCGGCACGTTGGCCGAGATGCGCATCAACGGCCAGGTGCTCGGCATCGCGGCCGGTGGCGCGATCATCGCCAGTCGTATGGCGGGCCACGTCGCTGCGCTCTCCGGCCACCTCCCGCCCGACATCGTCCAGCGCGACGCCTTCGTGTTGTCTTTACATGATGCGTTTTACGTCTCAGCGGCGGTGGTCGCGCTCGGCGTCTTTACGAGCTTGGTGCGGGGGAAGAATGAGTAAGGGTTACCGGGCCCTCGAACATAACGCCTCCGTCGCGACCCCGCTATTTCCCGATACAGAAGGTGCTGAAGATCTCGTCGAGGACGCGTTCGGAGATCTGCTCGCCGGTGATTTCGCCGATGAACATGAGGGCGTCGCGGACGTCGATGGCAATGAGGTCGTTGGGGAGGGCGTCGTGGGCGGCGGCGAGGGCGGCGTACAGGCTGTTGAGCGCCGAGCGGAGTGCTTCGCGTTGGCGGAGCGAGACGGTGGCCGGTTCGCGTGCTTCACCGGCCAGCGATGATGCCAGTTCGAAGAGCGTTGCTTCGAGCGTGCTGATGCCGGAGCCGCTGACAGTCGAGAGTTCGACGACCGGACAGCCGGGGAGTTCGGCACACAGGACATCGTGCGACTCGTGGTGCGGCAGGTCGCGCTTGTTGATGGCGAGGACGACGCGACCGGCGCCGTCGTGGTCAAGGCGATCGGCGAGCAGGCGAGCGACGGTGAGATCGTCCGGTGCCGCGGGCTGGCTGCCGTCGATGACGAAGAGGGCCAGGGCGGCTGCTTCAATGGCGCGGCGTGAGCGGTCGATGCCCATCTGTTCGATCACGTCTTTGGTTTCGCCGATACCGGCGGTGTCGAGCAGTGTGGCCGGGATGCCGTTGAGATTGATCGTTTCGGTGATGACGTCACGCGTTGTCCCGGCGATTGGGGTGACGATGGCGCGCTCGTGGCGGAGCAGGGCGTTCATCAGGCTCGACTTGCCGACGTTGGGCCGGCCGACGATGGCGATCTGCAGCCCCTCGTGATAGAGCCTGCCGAGGTTCGAT
>JAICWZ010000131.1 GCA_025966355.1 Thermomicrobiaceae bacterium | reverse complement strand
TGCAACGCGCTCGGCGTGTTCCATGATGCCGTTGTCGATCGTTACGTCGGCGATGCGCGGCCAGTATTCGCGCAGCACAGCATCACGCTCCGGCTGATCCCAGGCTTCGCTGATGATCAGCAACGTCTCATACAGCTCGGGTAAGAGCCGCCGCATCTCATCGAGGAGCAATGACGCTTTCCATACGAACATGCTGGCATTCCAAAGATACTTCCCGCTGTCAAGATACGTTTGTGCCGTCTCTCGATCGGGCTTTTCCTTGAATTGATCAACATGGAACGCATCAAAGTCGCCCACGGCCGGCAGCGACTCACCGCAGCGGATGTAACCGTAGCCGGTCTCCGCGTAGGTCGGCGTGATGCCGATGGTGACAAGATAGCCGTGACGGGCGACTTCGGCGGCTGCCAGCACGGTGCTCCGGAAGAGTTCCGGCTTCGATACATAATGATCGGCCGCGAACGAACCCATGATGGCGTCCGGATCCTTGCGCGCGATTAGCGCCGCACCCAAACCGATCGCCGGTCCGGTGCCACGCGGACCCGGCTCGACGATGATGTTTTCATCCGGTAGCGCCGGCAGTTGCCGGGCGACAGCTGCCGCATGGGCCCCGCCGGTGATGACGAGCATGTTTCGGTGCGGCACGATCGGTTCGAGCCGATCGAACGTCGCCTGAAGCATCGACCTGGGCCCGGGCAGCGGAAGAAGAAACTTGGGACGCGACGACCGACTCGCCGGCCAGAGCCGGGTACCGCTGCCACCGGCCGGAATGACCGCGTGCAATTGCGCGAACCGTTGCTGCTCGTTCACGTTCTCCCTAACCACTAAGGTTTAACCACGCACATAGTGCTGTGTCCCGACGTTCCGAACGAGGCCCTTGAGCTGCATTTGCAAGAGTTGTGCGCTCAGTGTTCCGATCTGAAAGCCCGATTCGAGAGCGATCTCATCGATATGCTTCGGCTCGTTGCCGAGAAACAGCAGCACGGAGCGTTCCAAATCGTTCGTCGGGAGCGCCTGCCGGACGTCCATCTCGATCTGCCGCGTGCCGAGATCGAGCGCGGCGAGCACGTCGCTGCCATTGGCCGCAATCGCCGCGCCGTCGCGCAGCAGTTGGATCGTTCCTGCGCTGGCGGACGAGAGCGCCGAACCGGGTACCGCCAGAACGGTTCGGCCATGATCCGCCGCGAAATTGGCGGTGATGAGCGCCCCGCTTTTCATCGGTGCCTCGATCACCACGATGCCGAGCGAAAGTCCGCTGATGATGCGGTTACGCACCGGAAAGTTGGCCGCTTCCGGTTTGGTGCCCAACGGGAACTCGGAGACGAGCGCGCCGCTTTCGACGATGCGCTCGGCCAGGCCGCGATGCTCCGGCGGATAGATCGTATCAAGCCCGCACCCAAGCACGGCGATCGTCCGGCCACCGGCGTCCAGCGTGGCGTTGTGCGCGACGCCGTCGACGCCACGGGCCAGCCCGCTCACGATCGTGACACCGGCCGAGGCGAGTTCGGTCGCGAGTCGTCGCGACATTTCGCGGCCGTAGCTTGTGACGCGGCGCGTGCCGACGATGGCGACCGCGGCTTCGTCGTCCGGCAGCACCGACCCACGCACGTAGAGCACGAGCGGTGGACTCGGGATCTCACGCAGTAGACGCGGATACGCATCGTCTTCCAGTGTCAGCATGTGGACGCCGGCACGCTGGACCCGTTCGACTTCGGCTTCGAGTGAGATGCGCGAACGGGTGGCGACGAGCGAATCGATGGCACGGCTGCCGAGGCCGCTGGCGCGCAGCGCGCCGGGACTGGCGCTCCAGGCTTCCGCGATGCCGCCGAAATGCTCGATGAGCGCGGCAAGCCGCGTGGCGCCGATACCGGGAACGAGATGGAACCCGAGCCAATACAATTGATCTGACACAGCACCTCTTCCGAATATGGGCAGGGTTATACGAGACGCCGATGGCGCGCGTCAACGCGAGCCATGCTAGAATGCGCCCGTTAGCGGCCGGCCGTCGTACCCGATCGTCTCAACCAATTTTGCCGGCGGTTTGAACCGGCAGGGAGGCTTCCGTGCGTCCGAACCTCGTGCGTCAGAAATTAAAAGCTGGTGAGGTTGTCATCGGCTGTTTCGTCGGATTCCCATCACCCGAAGTCGTTGAACTCTGTGGTCATTCCGGCTACGACTTCGTGCTGATCGATGGCGAACACGGCGCGATTTCGCCCGCTGCCGCCTATCCGATGGTGCTGGCTGCCGAAGCGACCGGAACGGTGCCGCTCATTCGCGTACCGCACAACGAGGCAAGCACCATCTTACAGTTTCTCGATATCGGTGCGGCCGGCGTGATGGTGCCGCAGATCAACAGCGCCGCCGAAGCGCAGGCCGTTGTCGAGGCGGTGAAATATCATCCGCTGGGGCGACGCGGCCTGGCACCGACCCGAGCCGCCTCCTACGGTTTCGGCGCGACGCTGACCGAGTACACAGAGATTTCCAACAACGAGACGCTGATTATCGCCCAGATCGAGAATATCGCCGGGGTTGCGAAGGTGCCGGAAATCGCCCGCGTGCCGGGTATCGACGTTCTCCTGATCGGGCCGTCCGATCTGGCGCAGTCGATGGGTTATCCCGGCCAACTCGGGCATCCCGAGGTGCTGGCGACCATCGCGCGCATCTGCGACATGTGCCGGGGAACGGACGTCGCGCTCGGCACAATCGCCGCTGACGCGGCCACGACCAACCGGCTCATCGAACAAGGCTTCCGCGTCATCACGCCGAGCGCGTCCGGCATCGTCGCTCAATGGAGTCGGGACTACCTGGCGAACATCAAGCGTTGAGCAACTGGCACGTGAACCGAACGAGGGCAGTCATGTAGGGCCGTGCGCAACGGCTGAGGAAAGGCAGGCAGGTCGATGGCAGAATCTCCATTGCTTCCGTACGCATTTTTCGAAGGCAAGGTCGTGCCGATTGCCGAGGCAACCGTCAGCATCGCGACGCACGCGCTGCAGTACGGTACCGGCTGCTTCGCCGGTGTTCGCGGCTACCTCGATAACGATGGCTCGACGATCAATATCTTCCGCCTGCCCGATCATATGCGCCGGCTGGTGCAATCCGGCTTGATCATTCGCGCCGACGTCCCGTACGCGCCGGACGACATCGGCGCCATCATCGTCGACCTGGTGAAGAAGAACGCGCCGAAACAGAATATTTACATCCGGCCGTTCCTTTATAAGGCGGGTCTGGAGCTGACGCCGAAGCTGGCCGGCATTCCGGCTCAGCTGGCGATCTACATGATGCCGCTCGGCGACTACCTCGATCTCTCGCACCCGATCCGACTCGGCGTCTCCTCCTGGCAGCGGATCGAGGACGACATCATTCCGAGTCGCGCCAAGGTGACAGGCGGTTATATCAATTCGTGTCTCGCGAAGGACGAAGCAGCCGAGGGCGGCTACGACGATGCAATCATGCTCAATCGCGAGGGCAAGGTGGCCGAGGCGAGCGGCGCCAATCTCTTCATCGTGCGCAACGGTGCGCTGATCACCGCGCCGATCACGGCGGATATTCTCGAGGGGATCACGCGGCGCTCACTCGTCGAATTCGCGCGTAACGCCGGCGTTACCGTCGAAGAGCGAGCCATCGATCGGAGCGAGCTGTATATCGCCGAAGAAGTCTTCCTCTGCGGCACCGGTGTGCAGATCGCGGCGGTTGGATCGATCGACGGGCGACAGATCGGAAACGGACAGCGTGGGCCGGTGACACAGATGTTGCAGGAAACGTTCTTCTCGCTGGTCCATGGCGAAGAGTCGCAGTACCGGAAGTACATCACGTCGATCGCGATCGGGTAGGAACAGGCTTGACGGCGGCGGTATGATTGCGTGACATAACGCAAAGGTGGAGAAGCCGAGTACGAGGAGCGAAGAGCGCGGAAAGGGTTGCGCGGAGCAAGTGCAGACGCTATCCTTGGCCGCAATCGAGCAAACATCGCGCAATGGCATCCCACAACCGACGGTCGAGATCGGCGGACGCAGCCGGAAACGACCGCACGAGCGTTTGACCAGGGATAAATGTTCGTGCTACACTGCGGCAGACGCGAAACAGGCGTATTCCACCCAAGTTGCCGCATAACGTTGTGGTTGCGCACCGCGTGTTGTGTGGGTTGAGGCAGGAGTTTAGGGTACTCTCTGTTGCGGCCGTCCAGACAGGGCGAGACGCTAGGTAGGGACGCGAAGGAGAGGCGATGGAACCATTACTTGACGTGAAGAACCTGAAGACTCAGTTCTTCACGCAGGACGGTGTGGTCAAGGCGGTCGACGACGTTTCCTTCCATATTATGCCTGGCGAAACGCTCGGTATCGTGGGAGAGTCGGGTTGCGGTAAGAGCATTACCGCGATGTCGATCATGCGCTTGATCCCAAGCCCACCGGGCAAGATTGTCGGCGGACAGATCCTGTTCGATGGCGAAGACGTCATGAAGATGAGCGATGAGGAAGTTCGGTCGATTCGTGGCAACAAGATC
Source organism: Thermomicrobiaceae bacterium (assembly GCA_025966355.1). GTDB lineage: Bacteria > Chloroflexota > Chloroflexia > Thermomicrobiales > Thermomicrobiaceae > CALAGB01. The sequence continues at coordinate 1,383 of JAICWZ010000131.1, read as the reverse complement.
GCCATGATCTTCCAGGACCCGATGACCTCGCTCAATCCGGTGTTGACTATCAACCGGCAGATCAGTGAGTCGCTCGAGCTCCACCTGGGAATGAGCAAGAGCCAGTCACGGGCCAGGAGTGTTGAACTCCTCAAGATGGTCGGCATCCCGAACGCCGAGGAGCGTGTGGATCAGTATCCGCACCAGTTCTCCGGTGGTATGCGCCAGCGTGTGATGATCGCGATGGCGCTTTCTTGTAATCCTTCGCTTCTCATCGCCGACGAGCCGACGACCGCGCTCGACGTCACGATTCAGGCCCAGATCCTCGACCTGATGCGGAACCTCCAGCAGGAGCACAACACCGCACTCATGATGATCACCCACGACCTCGGCGTCGTGGCCGGCATGACCGACCGCATTCAGGTGATGTATGCCGGGCATGTGGTCGAGACAGCACCGACCGAGGAACTGTTCGCCAACCCACGGCACCCATACACCGTCGGTTTGCTGAATTCGATCCCTCGGCTCGACGCCGCCGCCAAGGCGAAACTCAGCCCGATTCGTGGCCTTCCACCGGACTTGATCGATCTGCCGGACATGTGCCCATTCCTGCCGCGTTGTGACTACGCACGCGAGAAGTGCGAGCAGCAAAACCCGCCGCTTCTCGAAGTCAACGATGTGCATCGCTCGGCGTGCTGGTTCTGGGACGAAGTCTCCAAAGAGGGGCGGGCTGGAGTAGCCGATGGCGACTGAAATGACAGCACAGAACCAGACGAGCAGTAACGGAAACGAGGTGCTGCTCGATGTCGACGACCTGTATATGCACTTCCCCCTGACGCAGGGTATTTTGTTCCAGCGCAAAGTCGGCGCGGTGCAGGCGGTCGACGGCTTGACCTTCCAGGTGACCAAGGGTGAAACGCTTGGTCTCGTGGGTGAGTCGGGTTGTGGCAAGAGCACCACCGGTCGCGCGATCCTCCAGCTCTACAAGCCGACCGGCGGATCGGTCGTCTTCCAGGGCAAGGATCTGACCAAGCTCGACGGTGGCGAAATGCGCAAGATGCGGCGTCACTTGCAGATGATCTTCCAGGACCCATACGCATCGCTCAACCCGCGTATGACTGTCGGCAGCATCATCAGTGAGCCGATGCAGATTCACAACCTCGTGCCGAAGCGCCAGCGCAATGAGCGCGTGCAGGAGCTGTTGCAGACTGTCGGACTCAATCCGTACTTCGCCAACCGCTATCCGCACGAGTTCTCCGGCGGCCAGCGGCAGCGTATCGGCGTCGCGCGCGCCCTGGCGGCGAGCCCGGCGTTCATCGTGGCCGACGAGCCGGTCTCAGCTCTCGACGTGTCGATTCAGGCGCAGATCATCAACCTGCTCGAAGAGTTGCAGGAGCAGTTCGG
>JAICWZ010000596.1 GCA_025966355.1 Thermomicrobiaceae bacterium | reverse complement strand
TCGCGGTCGAGCGCCGGCATCGCCGCGCGGGATCTCTTGAACGTCGTGACCGAGCGGATGGCTGCCGAGCCATCCAAATCAGATGATGCAGCAGAGCAGTGATCACATCCATCGTCGTTCGTTGATCGTCAATCGCCGCAGGCGAAAGGAGCGCATATGAGCCGGAGCAGACTACGAGTGGCGGTGCTGGGAGCCGGGAACTGGGCGTATTCCGCGCATATTCCGGGCTGGCAGCGCGATCCACGCGCCGAGGTCGTCGCCATCTGCGACGTTGAGAAGGAGAAGGCGGAGGAATTCGCGGCGCATTTCAACGTGCCCGTGGCGACCGACGACTGGCAGGCGATTGTCGGGCGTGACGATATCGACGTCATCGACATCGTCACACCGTCGCATACGCATTTCGAACTCGCCTGGGCCGCGCTCGAAGCGGGGAAGCACGTGCTCTGCGAAAAGCCGGTCGCCTACGATTTCCGCGAGACGCGCCGCGCGGCGGAACTGGCACGGAGCAAGGGGCTCAAGACGAAACTCGGCTTCACCTTCCGCTACAGCCCCGGCGTGCAGTACGCCAGGTCGCTTATCGACGACGGATTTATCGGCACGCCATTCATCTTCAACGGCTACGAGCAGAACTCACAGTGGCTTAGCCCGCAGACGCCGCTCAGGCAGATCAATCCGGACGCCGATCCGAACGTCATCCAAACGTCGTCGCTCGAAGGCTACGGCGCGCCGGTCATCGACATCAGCCACTGGTGGGTGGGCGCCGACTACGCCCGCGTCGTCGGCACGATGCGCAACTTCGTGCCGGAGCGGATGGTGCGGGGCATGTCCGGCTTGCAGCGGATGAACATCGACGACGGCGATATCTATCTCGCCGAATACACCAACGGCGTGCTCGGCTCGATTCAGACGAGCTTCGTCACCATCGGCAACTATCCCGGCATCGAAGCGCGGCTCTACGGCAGCGAGGGCGCCATTATCTGTCGTCTCGTCGAAGAGTTCGGCGTCGCCGAGACGATCAAGCTCGCCACGCCGGACGGCGTCGAATTCAAGGAGATGGAGATTCCGCAGCACTTCTACCCGGTCGGAGGCCACCCCCGCGAATCATGGCGCTCGCTCTTCTACGCCAACCTGGTCAAGGATTTTATCGACGAGATCCTCGAAGGCGGCGAGCGCAACCAGGGGAGTTTCGACGACGGCGCCTGGGTGCAGGAGGCGATCAACGCGGTCGAGCGCTCGGTGCACGAACGCCGCTGGGTCGATCTGCCGTTGGAGCCCTAGCATGAACAGCGCAGGTTCATCGACTCCGGCATTCACTGAGTGGCTCGACGACTTCTTCGATTCGTATTATCGTCACCGGCCGGTCAACGCGACCTTCATCGGCCGGCACGAGCACGATCACCGGCTGCCCGATCTCTCGGGGGCAGGGATCGATGCCGTCCGCAGCGACATGCGCGCGCTGCGCCAGCGTTTGGCGGCACTGCCGGACGAGCCACTGAGCGAAGCGCAAACGCTCGACCGGGAACTGGCGAACGGCTTCCTGGAGATCCAGGATTGGGAGTATGAATCACGAAGCTTCTGGCGCGGCAATCCGGCGCTGGCGACCGGCGAGGCAGCCTTCGGCATCATCAGCCTCTTCCTGCGCC
>JAICWZ010000412.1 GCA_025966355.1 Thermomicrobiaceae bacterium | reverse complement strand
TTCCACGACATTGTCGATCCCTTCACCTACGACCAGCGCATGGACCCCGGCTTCGATGATGCCGTGCGGGCCAGCCTGGCACATCGCATGCCGGCGATGGCCCGTGCCACCACGCTTTACGGCTACGCCTGTCTCTACGACATGACGCCGGATCTGCACCCGATCCTCGGCAGCGCCGGTGGGCCGGACGGCCTCCAGCTGATGCTCGGCTTCTGCGGCGCCGGCTTCAAGAAAGGCCCGGCGATCGGCACGTGCATGGCCGAGCTGATCGTCAACGGCCAGGCGTCGACCGTCGATCTGACCCCCTTCCGCCTCGGACGCTACCTCGACGACAGCTGGCGGCAGCCGTGGAGCGAAAACGAATACCACCTCTCGTCCGATTTCGGGCATGGCTTCTAACGGAGCTTGATCTCGCGCAGAGGCACGGCGTATCCCGTCATTCCGAGCCGCAGCGAGGAATCTCCTCGCTGTATCCCCGACCGAGCGCGTTGGGAAGCGCAGGAGAGATGCTTCACTGCGGTTCAGCATGACGAGGCTTTCCCGCGCCTCTGCGCGAAGAACTCTTTCGTCAATTTTTCTGACTGTCAATCTCATTGACTTCCTGGCGAGGACTGTGTATTCTCCTCACATGGTCGACCATGCGTTCGTCGGAATTGCCATGGACATGAAGGGAACACAGAACAATGGCCGCTGAATCGCGACTCGATGAAATCGTCATTCCGGCGCTGCTGCGTTCGGCGCGCGGCAGCTATGGACAGGTGATCAAGCGACGGCTGTACGCCTCCGGTTTTGACGACATGCCGCACAACGGACCGTATGTGCTCGGCGGCATGGCCAACCACGGCATGACGCCCGAAACCCTCATCCGCGCCCTGGGAATCTCGAAACAGGCCGCCAGCCAGTTGATCGATGTGCTCGTGGTACGCGGCTACCTCAGTCGGGCGATCAATCCGGACGATCGCCGTCGCATGAACCTGGAACTGACTGACCGCGGTCGAGCGGCGGCGGCGGCCGTGCAGGACGGCATCCGGTGGGTAGATCGCGAACTCGCCAAGACGCTCACCTCGGAGGAGATCCACACGCTGCGCAAGGGTCTGGCCGCGCTCAGCGATATTCGCGAGCAGGACGAGGCGTGATTGCTACTCAGGCGAGCCATTCACCGTTGAGCATGATCGGTCCGGCTTCCGCTTCGGCCGGGTTGCGCCAGGCGAGGATGCGCTCCGGGCGCAGTTGGAAGAAAACGTAACCGGGCGAGTTTCGAGCATCGAAGCCGGCGGCGCGCGCATGGGCCTCGGCCAGCGCGTCATCGGCTTCGACCGCGATCTCGACGACCGGTCCCTCGACGATCACCACATCGCGCGTGGGGCCAAGCCCGAGTCGTGCCCAACCGGCACGACGCAAATTGCGGGCGGTGCGCGTCGTCGCCGGCGTCGCCATCGTTAGTGTCGCGCCATCCCAGTAGTAGGAGAGGGGAAGCAGGTAAGCATCGCCGCTTGCCGAGGCGGAGGCAACCCAGAGATCGACCTCGCTTTCGAGTTTCGCGCGCGTATCCGCGATCCGCTCACTCAATAATCGAACGCTCATTCGTTGCCTTTCTCCTGCCGCACCGACTTACTCCGGGAAACGCTCGGGGTAGCGTGCGTAGGTGAAAATCGTATCGGCGTCGATGCGAATGAAGGCACCGTCGCCCCAGTCGCGCACCGTTTCGCCCTGGCCGCTCCGCTGGATCTCAATCAACGCATCGAACTCTGCCGCGTCTTCGCCAAGCACGGCCGCCCGCCCATGGACGATGATCGCGAAATCGATCCCGTCGTAGAGCGTCAGGCTGATGGCCGGCTGCCGACGCAAATGACGCACGCGCGCCGCTTGCATCGTCGTCGGAATATAGAAGTCGCCGCGATAGAGGAAGGCACCGATCGGCGCGACGCGCGGCTCGCCCTTCGCCGTCACGGTTGCCAACGCAACCGGTAAAACGCCCTTTACCGCCTGCGTCAGTCGGCGAGCGTTCAGCGAATGCTCGGGCATCTGGAACGAACTGCGCAGAAACGGTCCGGCTCGCTCGATGCTGTCGCGCAGACGCGCATCGAGCCGTTCAAGATCATCCGCAGTCTCGTACACGCCACCTCCCTCGTCTCGTCCCGTATGGCCCCGGCAAGGATAGCGACCCACCGGCAACCGGACATCCGAAGAATGACGCAAAATCACACAAGCAGTCCAATGACTCGACATAAGTGACTACCAGACAGTGTTGTTCGTTGATCACTCTCGAACCCCTCACCGTGGTCGTTCGTTCTAGCAGGGGCGGTCCGGTGGCTCAGTTACCAGGCTGCCGGACACGTCGCGCGCAGAGATTCGAATCGGGTGAACCAATCAGGGTGGATAGGGAGGTCGCCGCGCATGCCGAGGAATGCTCCCCGGATGACGCGTCTGTCGGTACTCAGCTTCGTCCTCATCGCGCTCACGCTTCTTCCAACCGCACCAACCACGCTCGCCGATTCGTTGCAGCCGAGCAGCTTGATCGCCTATCTCGATCGCGGCAACAACCTCTGGGTGAGTCAGGATACCGGGGCCAACGCCCGGCAGATCACGACCAGCGGCGGCTTCGACAAAATCTCGTGGTCGGCCGATGGCACGCGCATCGCGACCGTCGGGCCGTACAACGGCACGGCCGGCGTCTACATCACCAGCCCCGATCCGGCCTTCGGTCTGCGGGGGCTATCGACCGGCGATGATCCGCTC
>JAICWZ010000130.1 GCA_025966355.1 Thermomicrobiaceae bacterium | reverse complement strand
CGCGCGCTCATACGCAATCTGGTAACGAAAGACCTGAAGGTGCGGTACAAGAACTCCGCCCTCGGGTTTCTCTGGTCGCTCCTCAATCCGCTCCTGATGATGGTCGTCTTCACCTTCGTTTTTACCAAGGTCCTCAATCAAAACATCGAGAAGTTCCCGGTTTTCGTTCTAGTCGCACTGCTTCCCTGGAACTGGGCGGCCGCTTCGATTACCCTCGGCTGCTCGGCCCTGATCGACAACCGCTCACTCATCACGAAAGTCTATTTCCCGCGGGTGCTGCTACCGATCTCGGTCGTCTGCTCGACAATGGTCAACTTCATCCTGTCGCTGCCGGCGCTGTTCCTGATTATGGTCGTGTTCCACGTGGCCTTTACGCCCTGGATCTTATACATCCCGGTCATCGTGCTCGTCCAGGCAATTTTCTTAACAGCGCTGGTCATGTTTCTGGCGCCCTTGAACGTCTATTTTCGCGATACGCTGGTGCTGGTCGAAGTCGGACTCACCGCCTGGTTCTTTCTGACGCCGGTCTTTTATCCGATCGAAGCGGTCGCACCGAACCTGACGGCCTGGATGTATCGCATCAACCCGATGGCGGCTATCGTGGCGGAATATCGCACCATTCTTTATCACGGCGGGGTGCCTGATCCACTCTTCATGGCGCGCACCGGGGCGACTGCGGTCGTCATGCTGGTGCTCAGCTATCTCTTCTTCAACCGGCTCAACCGCAACATCGGAGAGCAGTTGTAGTGAGCTGGCATGGGCATGAGGACCGATCGTCGCGTTCGAGCGACATCGCCATTGAGTTCCGGAACGTCTCGCGACGCTTCACGCTGCGCCATGAGCAGCGTTCGTCGTTTCAGGACTGGTTTGTCGGTCTGCTCCGGCCGCGCGGCCGGGCAGAGGAGTTCTGGGCTCTACGTGACATAACATTTTCAGTACGACGCGGCGAGGCGATCGGCATTCTCGGACGCAATGGCGCAGGCAAGAGTACGTTGCTCAAGCTGTTGACGCGCGTACTGGAGCCGACCGGCGGCGAGATCATCACGCACGGCCAGATTCACGCCATGCTCGAACTCGGCGCCGGTTTTCATCCCGAACTGTCGGGGCGTGACAACGTCTTCCTCAACGGCAGTCTCTACGGCTTCTCTCGCAAGCAAATGGATGAACGCTTCGACGAGATCGTCAGCTTCGCCGGTCTGGAGCGCTTCATCAACACACCGGTCAAACACTTTTCCTCGGGGATGTTCATGCGCCTCGGCTTCGCCATCGCGGTGCATATGGATCCCGAGATTCTCGTCATCGACGAGGTGCTGGCGGTCGGCGACTCCGCCTTTCAGCGCAAAGGCTACGAAGCGCTGCAACGCCTGAAAGCGGGCGGCTCGACGATCGTCTTTGTTTCACATAATGCTGAGCAGGTGCGCTCGTTCTGCGAACGCTCGGTGCTGCTGGTGAACGGCAAGATGCTCGATATCGGCCCGACCGACGAGGTCGTCGATCACTACAACCGGATGTTGCAGGAAGAGGTGGTTGACGCCTCAATCCTGCGCGTGCGCGCCATCGACGAAGACGCGGTGGTGATCGACCGGTTGGAGAGCGGGCAAGACCTCGGGGTCGAAGTGCTGCTCCGCCTGCCGGGCGAACAGCACACCTCGGCGCTCTTCATCGCCCTCGATCTCTACGACCGGCAGGGGCTGCACCTCTTCGGACGAACAAGTGAGCTGCCTGATTCGCTGCCGCTGATCGACGGCGCCGGCCCCGACACGCGCCGCATTCGCGCCTCCTTGCGCGGATTGCCGCTGGCCGAAGGGACGGTGACGATCGCCGTCACCTTGCAACGCTCGGCCGGCCCCGGCGTCGATACGGTCGACCGCCAGGAAACGGCGGTCGAGATCGATCCGGTCGGCATGGCCGGCAGTCGCGGCATGCTCCGCCTCGACAACAACTGGGACTGGGAAGTTCCGCCCGCCCTGACCGATGAGCCATCCCCCAACTTCCGCCTCAGTCGCTGGACTGGCCGGTAAGCGATTCGCCTGCGTTCACCCCGGCCAGTCAACGTTGCCTCGTGTGTTGGGCATTCGACGCGCCAGCCAGTCGGTACGGCGCACCGCTAACTCCAGGGGAACCAGGACAACGGTCAAAAGCAGCGACACGATCGAGAGAATCACACCCAATCGCAGACCGGGAAGGTGGTATCTGTATTCGATCTCGTGGGTTCCAGCCGGTACCCAGACCGCGCGAAACGCGACATCCGCGCGATAGAGATGTGCCGCCTTCCCGTCGATGCGCACCTCCCAGCCGGGGGCATAGCTGTCAGCCAGCACGACATAACCTGGAGCGGATAATGACGCTTGGATCACGACGCTCGTGTTCTCATAGCGCGTGATCCGAGCGGTTCCCGGCGTCGCCGGATTGGCTGCTTGCTCCGATGGTGGTGCATTCAGCACGACCGTGTCCCTCAAGGACGCGGCATTCGCCTTCAGATACGCGATCGCGTTGGCATCTGGCTGGTAGACCGCCCTCCGGGCGACCCAAACCCGAGGGAACGCGGTCGGATCTTCATAGACACGGATCGAGCCGTCGGAGATCAATTGAAAACGCTTCGTGTCGCTGCCGGGATAGAGCTCTGCGATCGGCTTGCCCGCCAGGAAGTATCGAGCGTTCAAGAGATCGAACAGGGCCGACCCAGGGTCGGCATTGGCCGCGTTCAGCAGTTCGCAGTAGTAGCGAGGACAGAGCACCACATAGCCCGACGCGCTCTCGATTCCCCAAACGAGCGGCCCGTTGGCCCAAACCGAGGGGATTTGTGGGCCGGGGAACATGCGGTAGCGATCGGGCAGCACCTGCTGTTGAGCCGCGAGCAGCGATTGGACAACCGGACCGCTGGCGCCGCTCGCCCAATCGAGGCCTACGTACGTATTCGGTGGACTCGCGCTGTTCTGATAGACGACGCCCGCGAATGCCGAGCCGAGATCGATCGCGGTAATCAGGAGGATCAACGCCAGCCCAGCACGCATCGAAAGCCCTCCGGTAACGCGGTAACGCATGACCAGAAAGGCCGCGAACATGACAACGCCGGCGACGACCAGACCGTTGAGCACCGTCGTCAGCGGCTGCTGAGCGGATTGTCCGACGGAGGCAGCAAGCGCGAGCGCGGTCAGAATGGCGGCGACGAGATCGGCCAGTACGGCCCAACGTAGCCAACCTGCCAGCGTTCGCGCACTGTGCGGCCCAGCCAACGGTTCCAACAGCGCCTTGACGCCGTATGCCGCCAGCAGCGCCTCGGCAAACTGAACCAGGGCGATCGCATCACCGGGACGACGCACGCGATCAAAGCCGGGCAGGAGATCGAAGGCGAGATGATGGAGCCAGGCATGCGAGCCGAAGGCAAAGACGAGCGAAATAAATGCGCCGGCCACGAGCCACGCCGTCATCCGACGGTCGCCATGCCTCGCATGCGCGACACCCAGCGCGGCCAAGAAGAGGGGCAGGATACCGAGATAGAGATTCGTCTCGGAAAGATCGCCGGTCGCCCAATATGACGCCGGCCCTCGATAGCTAAAGAAGTTCGGGATGACCGCGGTCGCGAGCCATTGGGGCATGTACGACGCCGCGGCCGCTGCGTCATAGGCGAAGCCGGAGCGCTCGGTCAGGCCACTGAACAGGAATGACGGCAGCAGTTGCACCATCGCCAGCCCAGTTCCGAGCAACAAGATCACGAAGCCGAATAACCCCGTCAGTACGGCCAAACGGCGATCGATCGACCAACGTTTCCAGACCAGGACGACCGTGATGCCGACGACGAGATATCCGGTGATGAGAATGGTCAAGGCGTGGCCCGCCAGCGCGAGCATCCCGAACGCCAGCGCACCGAATGAAACCCAGATCAGGCTCCGTTGTCGGACCGCTTTCGAATAGGCGAGAAGAACCCAGGGCAACCAGCTCAAACTCGAAATCGGGCTGAGTTGCGTGATGTGCCAGACGAAGAAGGCACCAAACGCCCAGGACAATCCGGCGAGCAAGGCGCCCGCCCGCGTGCGGGTCAGATGCCGTGCCAGGAAGTACATGCCGAACGAGGCCCAGAGCAGGTGCAGCGTCGACTGCGCTTCGAGCGCCAGGTAGGGCAAGAGGTCGCGGGGTGTGAACAGATGCATCAGGAGGTTCGGCGGATAGAAGAGCGCTGAGAGCGGGTCGGCGACGAGCGGGTAGCCGCCCACGACGTTGGGCGACCACCATGGCGCACCACCGGCACGCAGCGTATGGTGAATGAACTGCTGAAACATGTAATGCTGGTCGATCAAATCATAGGGGATGAAATGATCACGGCGTACAAGAATCGCCCAGAAGAACAACAGCCAGAAACCTGCTAAGAACAGCAGGTCGCACATGGTCTGAGCGCAAGCGCGCACCCGTGAACGCAACCAGCCGAGAAACGCCGGCCTCGCTCCCTGCCGATCCGCGCTGTGCTCACCTCGCACGAACGTTCGCTATCCTCATCAAATGATCCAATGACCTCTTGCCTGTAGGACGAACACGCGTTGAAGCTGCCGGTTCCCCACGATCATGGGTGAATGCGAGCGTATTGCTGTCAGGATCGCACGGCGACGACCGGATACAAAATCGAGCAGCCTCTCTCGTCATGACGATTTCGCGCGGTCGACGGATGCATACCGGGTCGCCATCCGCGATACAGCCCGCGAACGCATCCGGTACCATCCGGGACGTCCGCTGGCCGGATCGTCACCCCTCGGGATGCCAGCGAGTCACTGGATGGCACACGAAGTACCGCACGCTCTGGGAAATCAGACCGGGCGCGAACCGGACAAAGTAGGGGAGGATTCGCGGTATATCGCGCGACGACGGTACCTTGTCAGACGCAAAATACCCGGCTGGTGGTGTGCCCGAGTGTCGATTGAGTCGCTTCGATCACCCTCCAGTCACGGTATGCGGGCCGAGGAGTAGTCCTGTTGTCTCTGATCGGCCGGACAATCGCCTATGCCCGACCGTACGCGGGTATCGTCGTATCGGGCCGAATCGCGCGCCGGTTCAGACCTTTGTCCAGTTCATTGTGACTTGTCGTCAATCGGGCACGACAGAGGCACGACGTTTTGCCGCTGAAACGGGGGTGAAACGTCCCGAGAGACCCCGGACTGATTTCTCTTACCGGGTCTGCTGTGACTGACAGTACACTGGAGGCATGTTAGAGCAGGGTCTGGGGAACCGGTCCGTTCCATACGGAGATGCGCGAAAGAGCGGCGAGATGACGGTTGCGCGAGTACTGGTGGTCGACGACGATATGACATTCATTCGCCGGGTGACCGTGTCGCTCGGGTCGTTGGCTGATATCGAAAGTCTGTCTTCCGGCGAGGATCTGCTCGGCTATGTCCAGGTCTGGCGGCCGGATGTTATCGTCTTGAATCTGCTGCTCGACGACCGTGATGGCTTTCAGTTGCTGGAAGAACTGCTCGGCCTCAACCTCTTGCCGGCGCCATACGTCCTTTGCAGCACCACCGGGCCGGCCGCGAAGACGCGCGTCTGCCCCTGTGCCAAATGGCCGGTCGGCACGATTTCGCGCGGCACCCAGTTGCAACAGATCCGCGAAACGGTGCAGGCCGTCCTCGAATCGCGCAGCGAACTCCTGGCTGCCGTTTCATAACGCCATAATCTAATCGAGATCGAGGGCGTCGAGCGTCGTCATGTCGATACCGGCCTGCGCCATCTCGGCGATCGCCTCGGCCGAATCACCCGGCTGCACCTCGACGCCGCGAATCGCATCAAGCAGCAGTGTCACCGTCCGGCCCGACTTCACGGCATCCAGCGCGCTCCGGCGCACGCAATAATCGGTCGCCAGGCCGCCGACGAAGAGATGATCCACTTTCGCCTCCGCCAGCTGCT
>JAICWZ010000151.1 GCA_025966355.1 Thermomicrobiaceae bacterium | reverse complement strand
CTCGTCTCGCGTCGCGGCGCCAAAGGCGGGAATCACGTCGCGCTCTGGATTGGCGCGGAGCGGGTAGTCGCGGCGCTCGACCGAACGATAGATGGCATCTGGCAATCGCTCTCGTCGGCGGAACGCGATCCGGGGACTGTTCGCGCGCGCCTGCAACAACTCGAATCACCCCAGGGGTAAGCGGCGTCGCGCCTTGCGACCGGCGTATGTTCTTGCCATAATCGTCATAACAGACTCAATCCCGGTCTTGAATCCGCATCGGACGCGGCCCTGCTGCTCGATTTGGCGAAGGCCGCGTTTCGCTGACCGGCGTTGTCGCAGGCGTGGATATGCGCGCTTTGTTCGATCGAAACGTCCACTCTCCTCGTTCGGCTCGCCCCGGAGATGCGTCAGACGACGAAGTTGAGTGGTGTACACTACGGGCGAAATGATGAAACACGATGTGATCCCTGATGTCGTCATCCGACGACTGCCGGTATACGTGCGCACCTTACGCCAGATGCTGGCGGAGCAGGTCACCAGCGCGTCTTCGGAAGAACTTGGCCTGCGGGTCGGGGTGAGCGCCGCACAGATTCGGCGAGATCTGTCGTACTTTGGACGCTTCGGTACGCAAGGGAAGGGCTACGACATCCAGCAGCTCGAACTGGCAGTCACGCGCATCCTGCACCTTGACCGGCAGTGGGACGCCGCGCTCGTCGGCTTCGGGCATCTCGGCCAGGCGATCGCCCAGTACCACGGTTTCGAGCAGAACTCGTTTCGTATCTCAACGATTTTCGCGCGCAATCCTGATCACGTCGGGCAGCAGGTGAACGGGGTCGTCGTGCTCGATGCGCCGGCGATCACCGACGTCGTGCGCGAGATGGGCGTTCGGATCGGGATCATCGCGGTGCCGGCGTCCGCGGCGCAGGATGTGGCCGACCAACTGATCGCCGGCGGCGTGCGCGCCATCCTCAACTACGCGCCGGTCATCCTCCGCCTGCCCGACAATGTCTGGATGCGCGAAATCGACCCGACCGGCGCCCTGCAGAGCCTCACCTACTATCTGTCTGCCGATCGTCCAACGGGCAAAACACCGCACACCCGCGCATCCGGACGAATCCTCGATGAGGCGGCCGGAGAGTAGGGCCGCTGCTACGGGATGAGTGCGGAAAAGTCGTTCGGGAAGATCTGGATGAAGGCGATGAGCAACAAGAGATCGCCGGCGATCAAAACCACCAGCAGCGCCAGCGGCGCCACCGCCCCACTTCGTTCGAGGAAAAGTCCGATTCCCGCGAGATCGATCGTCGTCGCCAGAAATAAGAGCCAGCCGACGATGATGAAGATCGTGCCGATCACCAGCGTGTTGCCGTAGGGCAGATCCTTCCAGACAAGGACCGCCAGATTGAGAATCGTCAGGACGAGCCCCGGCAGGACAAGCATCGCGACCGCCATCCAGAGCGTCCGCGAACTGCCGACCGCTTCGAAGTAGCCGGATGGTCGGCGCATCTGCGGCCAGGCGCCATCGGTGAAGTCCTCAATGGCCTCAATCGTAAAGAGCATGGCGATACTCAGCCCGATGAGTAACCAGAGCCGTCCATCGATGAGCAAGAGGTCGATCCTTCCGCCATTTTCTGTGCGCGTGGAACATACGGATGCTGGTCAGCATCAGCCTATCAGAGGGCCAATGTTGTGGCAACCGCCGGACGGTCGGGATGCCGATTCTGATTCGCTGCCCGGAATCGACGCCTCGTGCAGGCGCACATCGGCTGGGCGTCATTTATCACGCCCGCGCGCCGTTCAGGCGCGCTTGTGCCCCGTTCGTATATCTGCGTATGGCGACGGAGCGCACAGAATGATCTATGATCGGACAACGTTGAATCCCGCAACGAGCGCATGGATCTGATGACGAAGGGGTCGGTGAGGCGATGAACCACGAATTCTCGCGCAGTCTGCCGTCGTTTGATGAGCTGCCGCCCGATCAGGGCGCGCCGGAGATGACGGCCTGGGGGCTCTGGGGCGAAGGCGACGAGATCGGCACGATCAATCTGCTGACGCCCGAGCGTGTCGCTGCCGGGGCGCGGTTGGCGAAGACCGGGCGCATGTTCCCGCTCAACTGGAAGATGGAGATGCCCGATCCGCCGCTTTTCGGCCGTGAAAAGCTGAGCCATACGCTCAAACGGAAACGCCCCTTTGTGCACGACGACGTCTACAACGACTTCAACACGCAATCGTCAACCCACTGGGACGGCCTGACGCATTACGGCAGTATGCAGTGCCAGTGCTTCTACAATGGCGTGACGCCGGAGCAGATCACGGCGCTCCCCGGTACTCGCAACGGCATTCAAGCCTGGGCGCGGCGGGGCATCGCCGGACGGGCCGTTCTGCTCGATTACGGTCGCTGGGCCGAGGCGCAGGGGCTGCAGCCAGCGGCGGGTGAGCGCACAGGGGTGCCAGCCAACGATCTGATGCAGGTGGCCGAGGCGCAGGGGACGCGCTTCGAGACGGGCGATATTTTCATCGTCCGTTACGGCTGGACCGCCTGGTATGAACGGCTCAATGAAGACGAACGGCACGCGATCTCCAGGGGACCGCATACCTTTATTGGTATCGAGCAGGGACGTGATACGTTCCGCTTTCTCTGGGACAACCATTTCGCGGCGGTGGCGAGTGACGCACCGAGCTTCGAGGCGTGGCCGGCCGATCCGCAGGCGGGCGCGCTGCATTCGACCTTGCTCCCGCTCTGGGGTATGCCGATCGGAGAAATGTTCTATCTGGAAGCGCTGGCGGACGACTGCGCACGTGACGGCGTGTACGAGTTCTTCCTGACGTCGTCGCCGCTCAACAAGTATGGCGGCGTCGCCTCACCGGCCAACGCCATCGCGATCAAATAGCGGCTAGCGGGCGACGCTGGATTCGGCGTCGAACCCGCCGTCGGCGACCTGTTCCAGCTCGAGCGTGGATGAGCGTTCGGTGATGACCTCGCCGAGGATGAACGCCTCGATCTCTTCGAGATGTTGGAGCATGGCGGAGCGCGCTTCGGCCGGGTTGCGCTCACGAATCGACTGCAGCACCAGCCGGTGTGATTCGAGCGCGCTCAGGCGCCGTTCGCGGGAGGTCACGAAGTGGCGACGATCATCCGCGAGCAGTTCGTTGATCAGCGTGAGCACGCGCAGCGCGACCTGATTGTCCGAGGCACGCGCGACGGTCATGTGAAAGAGGCGATCGTTGCGCACCGTGATGTCGTCGGGGTCGTTGTTCTGGATCGATTCATCCAGGTCGTTGACGAGCGCGTCGAGTTCGTCGATCGATTCCGGCGTCGCACGCAGGGCGGCACGCGCGGCGATTGCCGGCTCGAAGATGATGCGTGTCTCCCAGAGATCGCCGACGATATCATCGGTCGCCTGGAGCACCAATGCCAGCGGTGAGACAACGCCGACAGAAACCATGTCTTGGATGAAAGTGCCACCACCGTGGCGCGACTCGACAATGCCGGTCATTTCGAGAACGCGCAACGCTTCACGCAAGGTTGGACGGCTCACCTGCAAGAGATCGGCGAGTTCGCGTTCGGGCGGCAGGCGATCGCCGGCCTTGTAGACGCGATGCCGGATCAGGCGGCAGATTTCCGTCACGACTTGCTGGGAAACGCGCGAGCGGCGCACGGGTTCGATCACGATTGGCACTTCCATTTCGACGCGCGACGACGACCCGACTCGACCGGCCGCAGCCGGGTCTCCTCGGGAATCCGCTTCGCTCGCGAGACCGGATATGGTCTGTTGGAGAAGGAAGAGATGTCGGCTATCGGCGCTCAGCGCCGCCACCGCGTTGGAGTCACTCCGCGGATGCGCCGCGTTGCTTTTGCATGAGTATGCCATGCCGGTTTCGCCCGTAGTAGTTACGCAGGTCGCTGACCGGCAGGTAGCCTTGTATCCGGTAGAGCGCCTGAGCACCGGCGTTCTTGTCCTCGACCATGAGGGTAACGAACTGATCGCCGAAATAATCCTCGATGCTGTTGAGAAGCGAGGTCGCGATGCCGAGGCGGCGAAAATCGGGGTCGACACAGAGGTTGAGCACGCGGGTCTGGCCGCGATCGGAATCACCGACGGCGCAGCCGACGATGTGCTCCCCGGCACAGGCGAGGATGATGTGTGAGCGCGACCAGAAATAGAGGACGAGCAATGTGACGAAGCCGTATGCCTGGCTGCCGGCGAAGCAGCGTCGTTGCAATTCGCGTAGCATCAACAGATCGCGAAAGAACGCCGGTCGAAAGTGAATCCGACTGTCGCTTCCTTCGAGGATGCTGCCCGCGTTGAGTAGGCGGCCGGCCAAGCGTTCTCTCCTCAACCCTCTGTCGCATGCGCGCTGCGACAATCCTAGCACCACGCCTGGATCTCCGCCGCACTCAATCGTCCGGGAAACCGACGACGATGTCGCCCACCGCTTTTCCCACCGATCCTCCTCTACGAATCGGGGAGGTTCGCCAGCGTGCGTGCGGCGGCTGCCTGGCCGCTCTCGATGCAGTCGGGGATGCCGACACCGCGGTAGGCGGAGCCGCAGAGCTGGATGCCGGGGAGCGCTTCGAGGCGTTGATCGATCTGGCGCATCAGATCGAGATGTCCGAGAACGTATTGCGGCAGCGCCCGCCGCCAGCGGTAGATGCGGGCGACCACCGGCTCGGCATCGAGGCCGAGGATCTCGCGGAGTTCGCGTCGCATCAGCGCCAGGAGTTCGTTGTCCGGCAGGTCGACCACCGCTTCGCGACCGGCCCGGCCAACGAAACCACGGACCAGTGCGATGCCGTCCGGCGCGCGACCGGCGAACTTGTTGGTCGCCCAGGTAACGGCCGTCAACTCGTGGTTTTCGACGCGCGGAATGACGAAGCCGCGCCCGGCACTCTGCTGGTTGAAATCGGCGGTGCGATAGCCGAGCGTGATCGTCGCGGTCGATACATACGGGATGCGATTAAGCAGATCGGCGAGCCACGGATCGAATGCGCGCAACAGATCGGCGCTGGCGTAGGCGGGAGTCGCCAGGATCAGCGCATCGGCGTCGATGCGGTCGCCGGATGCGGTTACCACGGCGAATCGACCGTCGACGGCGTGTTCGATCCGGTTCGCTGCGGTCGATGTTCGGAGATCGATCTGCTCCAGCGCCGCGACGAGCGCGTCGATCAGCTCGCCGGTGCCACCCTGGAGCGACATGAACGCCGAGCGTCGCGGACCCGTTGGCGCTGCCTGTCGCGCGTGGCGCCGCTGGGCGAGCATGCCGCGTGTCAGGCTGCCGTAGCGCCGTTCGGTGTCGCGCAGACGGGGGAAGGTGGCGAGCAGGCTGAGCTGCTCCGCGTCACCGGCGTAGATGCCGGAAAGGAGCGGCTGCGCCATCCGTTCGAAGGCGTCGTTGCCGAGGCGGCGCCGCACGAAGTGACCTACCGATTCATCGCCGTCATCGCGGCGCCGCGGGATGGCGAAGTCGAGCCCCATGCGCAACTTGCCGCGGAACGTGAG
>JAICWZ010000273.1 GCA_025966355.1 Thermomicrobiaceae bacterium | reverse complement strand
CTGCGTTCTGGACCTTCATGAACCAATCCGGCCTCATCCAGACCGGCAACAGCACCGAAACGGCCGACCCGCTCTTCGATTGGCTGTTCGTGCTCGGCTACCCGATCGCTGATCCGGTCTGGGTGCAGGTGAAACTGCAGGGCACGCCGCAATGGGTGCTCGTGCAGCCGTTCGAGCGACGGCTCCTTACCTACACACCGAGCAATCCGGCCGGCTGGCAGGTCGAGATGGGAAACATCGGCCAGCACTATGAGGCCTGGCGCTACCAACTGACGCCCTTGAGCGCGCTGAGCGGCGATCGAACGTACTTGGCGATGAACGAGAACGATCAGTGGCGCTACGGCACATCGCTCGGCACCGACGAAACCTGGACGATCAGCGGGATTTCGCGCAGCTTCGCGGCCGGTTCGCAGCTCGTCGAGCGCCATGAAGATACCGGCAATAACCACGCGATCAGCTACTGGGGCATCACGACCACCGGCCTCGATCTCTATGGTATCGATACGCTCGACAGCAACGGCACGGTGACCGATTCCACCGTCTACTCGCCGCCGATCCACTATTTCCCCAATCACGACCCGTACATCGGCCAATCGTGGTCGACCAAGACGACCGCGATCTCGATGCATGCGCCGCCGAAGAGTATTACCGTCTCGGCGCAGGTGGCTGACTGGCAGATTGTCAGCACCCCGGCCGGTCTGATCAACGCCTGGAAGGTAGACTTCGTCGAATGGACCGAGAACGGCACGGGCGAACCCGCGAAGGTATCGACCTCGCGCTGGATCGCACCCTCGGTCGGTGAAGTGCAATGGATCAGCGACGGCTTCGCGGCGCAGCTCAAATCGGCCACGACGCTCCACCCGAAACAATGAGAGGGAGATGATGCCGGAGTCCACGTCGGCCCACCTGCTTCAGATGACGAACGCGATTCGTGAGCAGATTCTGGCCCATCCGTTCGTGCGCGGCATTGGCGAGGGCAACCTGCCCCGCCCGCCCTTCGTCTACTACATCCGGCAGGACTATCTCTATTTGGTGGAATACAGCCGAGTGCTAGCCCTCGGCGTCGCTCGTGCCCATGATCTGGAACTGATGGAACTCTTCGCCGAGTTGGTGCATGCGACGCTGCATGTCGAGATGGAGCTGCATCGCGGCTACTGCGAACGCCTCGGCATCTCCCGCGAAAACCTGGAAGCGACGCCGGTCTCGCCGACGACCCACGCCTACACGCGGCACCTGCTCGCCGTAGCCCACGGCGGCACGATCGCCGAACTGATGGCCGCGCTCCTCCCCTGCCAGTGGGGCTACTGGGAGATCGGCCAGGCGCTCGCCCAAAGCGGCCTGCCGAGCGATCCCTTCTACGCTGAGTGGATTACGATGTACAGCGGCCCCGAATACGGCGAACTCGCCGCGCGCCTGCGCGCCACCTTCGACCGCGTCGCCGCCCGCGCCTCGAATGACGAACTCGCCCGCATCGACCGCATCTTCCTGACAAGTGCGCGCTACGAATGGGGCTTCTGGGACGCATCACAAAGAATGGAGTCGTGGCCGGTTTAAGCCGACACGCCTGCGTCAAGCGAGATATCGACGGTGATGACGTACCGCAGGGTATGGTCAGACCGCCAGACTTTCACCTTAATCCCAAGCGCCTCGATTGCCAGCCGCTTCTGCTCGTAGTAGAAATCTCCAAGGAGTGACGCAATCTGCTGGCATCAGGCGGTGAGATCGTCAAGGCGCGTCTGTGCATCTTCCCACGAGATTCGACGTGCGAGTACTGCCTCGCGTTCGTCGATCAGGGCGGTTCGGTGCTGTTGGAGTTGATCAAGCCGAGCGACGACCGGGGCCGCCGCCTGGGAATTCGTGAACAGCGCGAGATTCGCGGTTAGGTTTTCGACCTGCCGGTCACCGTCGGCAATGGCACACTTCACTACTTCGAAATCTTCGGTGGTCGGGTCTTCCTTGCGAAGCTGATCCAGTTCGCTTGCGGTCGTCTCGGGATTCGTCAGAACGACGTTTACCCGCGCCCACACTGCTTTATCAAGGATGCGCGCCGATATCGCCGGGCTCGGACAGGAATGCGCCGTCATCACCTGGACGCATGCGCGCCGTCAATCATCGGATCACCATTGGGTTTACCCTGACGGTTCCGATTACACCACCATCGAGGCGGATGGGCGACGATTTCCAATAGCCGCGAACTGTTCGCCGCTCACTGCAAGTCCGACGCCGCCTAGCCCATCACTCGCCGCTTCGGCCCGTTCGGCTTCGGCTGGGCGGGCTTTTTGCGATGACGTCGTCACAGTACAGACTCCGTGAGGCATCCTGCCCTGTCGATTCGGCGGGTCAACCAGCGATTGAAGGAGTGCCGATGGTTGATCGATAGACCGCCTTGGTTATCAAACATCGGGAAATGAAGGAGCACATCTCATTGCGGGCCGAAGTCACGAGGTGGATTGTTGACCGGGGGAGTGAGGCGATGGACCAGTGTTACGACCTCCTCGATATCGGATGGCAAAATGTTGAGCGCGCACGGCGGGCAGCGGCGGCACGAAGCTCCGACCCCACCTCGGCTTTGACCCGGTCGTCACGATCCTCGTCTCTGACCTGAATCTCCACTGCCGTCAGATTGAGGAGGAGACGGACGATGGTACATCAGTCAAGTCCGCAGGAACGCGAAATACATACCCATGGTCGCGTACGGTGAGCAGGTACTCGGGCTGACTTGGATTTCGTTCGATCTTCTTTCTCAATCGCGCCACGTAAACATCGACCCGATTGCGCTCACCCAGATCATCGTAGCCCCAGGTGCGCTCGATTAGGCGCTCCCGTCCGACCGTTCTCCCGACATTTCGCATCAAGCATTCGAGGATCCGCATCTCCGTCGGGGTCAACAGCACCCGAGGTCGGCCTGCGATTTGAAACACGAGTTCCCTGATCCGGAGTTCCGCCGCGCCGGCCTTAAGAATCATGCCCAGCGATTGTCGATCTTGCTGCTTGTAGCGGCGCGCGACCACTTCGATCCGAGCCACAAGTTCTTGCGGATCAAACGGCTCAGTGACGTAGTCATCGGCACCATGATTAAATGCACGAAGCTTGGCGCGGACATCACGCCGTTGACTGACGAATAGCACCGGTCCGAGATACTGCTTCGCGCGAAGCTCCGTGCAGAGGTCGTATCCGCTCACATCCGGGAGATCGACGTCAAGCAAGACCCCATCGGTCTCTCGACCGATAATCGCGCGCAACGCCTCGTCGGCGGAGGGGGCTAGAACTGCTTCGTGACCGGCTTCGGTCAAGACAAAGCGCAAGAGCTTGGCAGTGATGCCGACGTGGTTGGCAATGACGATGCGCATCGGTCGGCGTCCCTTCCAAAACAGCGCAATACCGCCTGAGCCGCGTGTTCATCCTCGAACGCGGACGCGAACCTTCTTCTGTTTCGTGACGTTGGTACCGATACGCGCTTGATGTCTAGTGAGAAGGTACTAGGACGCTGATCCCTCCTCAATGGACATTGGTACCGCAATCGAAAGCCGTTGGTACTTGACGCGGGGGCGGTCGATGTCCGAGACACGTCGACGGCTTTCAGGGAACGCATCCTTGCCAACTGCCTGATTCTCCAGCAATTCCGAGATGGACCGGCCCTAAGTGGCTGGGACGTTTGCCCGCAAATTGGACCTGTCCAGGGAGCGTATAACCAGTAACACTGATGATGATGGTTATACTGGTCAAGTATGCGGAGGAATCACCATGTCGCGAACAGCGCTTTACCAGATCGCGGCGGCCGTGCTGGTCATTGGGGCGGTCCTGACGGCCGCCGGGAACTTGCTGGCTCCGCAGGGT
>JAICWZ010000521.1 GCA_025966355.1 Thermomicrobiaceae bacterium | reverse complement strand
GATCGGTCCAGTTACGCGCGGTCGTCTTCGGAGTACGGCCGGTTCGTCCGCGCTTGGGCCGCCCCAGCATCACAGCCGCGCCACCAACTACGACACTCGCGAGCAGCGGAGCCATGAAAAAGCTGCCCATCCTTGGTTGAGAAGTCGAAGTGTTCGGAGCCATCGTTCCCTCTTCCCATGTCCATGCCATCATCGACGGTCAGATGCACGTCATCGATTCAACGACGACCCACGGCACATGCCGGCCTGCCCTCAAGCCGCCGGGCATCATTAGCCAGGATCGTACTGATCCGCCGTCGCAAGTATCATGCGAGGACGCATTCCTCGCCAGAATCGCGAGCTTCACGCTGCCAACGAGCCCGTCTGGCGAGCGTGCTTGTCGCGAGATTGCTGACCAACCTATACTTTCGCACGTTATGAGCGACTACACCCAGCGTTTTGATGTCATCGTCATCGGGGCTGGTCATGCCGGCTGCGAAGCGGCACTGGCCGCCGCACGCTCCGGTTCGACGACGCTCATCCTCACCCCAAATCTCGACCGCATCGGATTCATGCCGTGCAACCCCTCGATCGGTGGACCGGCCAAGGGGCATCTGGTGCGCGATCTCGACGCGCTCGGTGGGGAAATGGGGCGCGCGATCGATCGCACCGCCATCCAGGTCCGGATGCTCAACACCGGCAAGGGTCCGGCCGTGCGCGCGCCGCGCGCACAGGCCGACAAGGGTCTCTATATGGTTGCCGTGAAAGAGGCGCTGGAATTACAGCCGCGCCTGACCTTGCGCCAGGAGCTCGTCGACGATATCGAGATCGATCGCGTCGGCGACGAACGCCGCGTGACCGCGCTTACCACCGACCGCGGCAATCGGTATCTCGCTGGAGCCGTTGTCGTGACAGCCGGGACGTTTTTCCGGGCGAAGATGATCGCGGGCGACTGGCGGGCGGCCGGCGGACGCGCCGGCGATGTCGCCTCGGTCGAACTCTCGTCGTCGCTCAGCAGCGTTGATATTCAGCTTCGACGCCTCAAGACCGGCACGCCTCCGCGTATCGACGCCCGAACCGTCGATTTTGGTGAGACAACGGTACAACCGGGCAGCGACGAACCGCTCTGGTTTAGTTTCGACGGGCGCAACGGAGGACTCGAGCGGCTCGAACTCCCGCCGTTAAGCATCTATCCCGCGGTGCAGCGCGATGGCTGGCGCACGCAGATGCCGTGCTATTCGCTGCATACCAACGTTGAAACGCACCGGATTATCGCCGAGAACATCGATCGCGCACCGATGTACAACGGCTCGATCACCGGCACCGGCCCGCGCTATTGCCCATCAATCGAAGACAAGGTGATTCGGTTCCGCGATAAGACGGCCCACGGACTCTTTCTCGAACCTGAGGGCTGGCGCACCACCGAGCTCTATGTTCAGGGCGCCAACACCAGCCTGCCGCACGACGTGCAGGTCGACTTCGTGCACACGATCCCAGCCCTGCGCGGCGCCTCGATTACGCGCTTCGGTTACGCCGTCGAATACGATGCGATCGATTCGAGCGAACTGAGCGTAACGATGGAGGCGAAGAAGATTCGCGGACTCTTCCTGGCGGGCCAGGTTTGCGGCACCTCCGGTTACGAAGAAGCTGGCGGACAGGGGATCGTCGCCGGAATCAACGCGAGCTGTTTTGTTCAGGGCGCCGAGCCGCTCATTCTGCGTCGCGATCAGTCATACATTGGCGTGATGATCGACGATCTGACGACGCAGGAGTTCATCGAGCCGTATCGCATGCTCACCTCGCGCGCCGAATACCGGCTGCTGCTGCGCTCTGACAACGCCGAGGCGCGTCTTTCCGAAATCGGCTATCGCTTCGGCCTGATCGATCACGCTCGTATTGAACTCGTTCGCCGTGAGGAACAGATCGTACGCAACGCGCTCGACGCGCTCGGGCGGCACTACCTCACCGCCAACGAGAAATCGCGCATCATGCTCGGCGCTGCCGGACTCGAACCGTCTTCGCGCAGCCTCACGGCGCTCGAATATCTTGGTCGTCCCGGCGTGACCTACGCCGATCTCTCGGCGGCGCTCGCGGCATCCGGCCTCAATCCGGCCCCG
>JAICWZ010000256.1 GCA_025966355.1 Thermomicrobiaceae bacterium | reverse complement strand
GTCAGCGTCCCTTCTTTAGACCCGAGTCCACGGCGAGTGATGGTGTGCGGCACGTACGTTTGCCCACATTTGCGCCTCGGGCCACCTTCGGGAATCAACAGCCTCGTTTTCCTTGAAACGACCCAGCCGCTTTGACGACACGCGACAGTGGCCTTATACTCTCGATAACAATCGAATCACGGCGATGATCGGGACGAGTACCCGGCTGAAGCCATCAGAGATGCGGAGCCGGCGGCTGAAAGCTCCGCTCAGGCGCATCCGGCGAATACCTCCCGTGAGCTGGTCGGCGAACGCGTATGCCAGTAGCCAGACCCGGACGCCCCCGATAGCGGGCAGAATGAGCGTCGCGGGCGTGCTTGCGACGGAATCTGGGTGGAACCACGACAGTGTCAACCTGCCGTCCCTCTTTGGGCGGTGGGTTTTTGTTTTGTCTCAACACGCTCCCACGAAATGGAGGCGGCCATGACGACGAACACTACCAGTGCCGTCGTCCAGATTGGGCGGCGGCGGAACACCAACGGTTGAACCGCGACTGAATCAGACTGGAGAAGCAATCAATGGCACAGGTCTCAGACGAAACAGCCATTCAAGCGGACGTCGAAAACGACGACGAGCTTGAACTGGCCAAAATGCGCCATTCGGCCGCTCACGTCATGGCCGAAGCGGTGCTCTCGATCTTCCCCGACGCCAAATTGGCCATCGGTCCAGCGATCGAGAACGGCTTCTATTACGATTTCGACCTGCCGCGCTCGCTGACGCCCGACGACCTCGAAGCGATCGAGAAGCGGATGGCCGAAATCCGAAAGGGCGCGTTCCCCTTCAAGCGCGACGAAATCTCGCGGGAAGACGCGCTCGCCTATTTCGCCGATCAGCCGTACAAGGTCGAACTGATCAACGACCTGCCCGATGACGAAGTCATCTCGCGCTACACGCAGGACACCTTTACGGATCTCTGCCGCGGGCCACACGTCGACAACACGTCGAAAATCGGCGCGTTCAAGCTGCTTAACGTGGCCGGCGCCTACTGGCGCGGCGACGAAAAACGCCCGATGCTGCAGCGCATTTACGGTACGGCCTGGCGCAATCAAAAAGAGCTTGACGGCTACCTGGAGCAGTTGGAGGAGGCACGCAAGCGCGACCACCGCAAGCTCGGCCGTGAACTGGGTCTCTTCTATTTCTCGGAAGATGTTGGGCCAGGCATCCCGCTCTTCACGCCGAAGGGCGAAATGCTGCGCCACCTGATGGAAGGCTACGTACGCGAGGTGCAAACACGCTACGGTTACCAGCACGTCTGGACCGGTCATCTCGTGCGGGAGCGGCTCTACCGTAAGTCGGGGCATTATGACAATTACGCGGACGTCATGTTCCCGCCGATGATCGACGAAGACGATGTCTACCGGCTCAAACCAATGAACTGCCCGTCGCACATGACGCTCTACAACGAGATGGGCGTTCACTCGTATCGCGAATTGCCGCTCCGCTTCGCCGAATTCGCGACGCTCTATCGCTACGAGATGAGCGGGACACTATCGGGGCTGACACGTGTTCGGGCGCTGACCCAGGACGACTGCCATATCTTTTGCACCGAGGCGCAGATCCAGGAGGAGTTCAGCCGCTGTCTCCGCTTGATCACCGAGGTGCTTCGGACGTATGGACTCACGAACTACCGCGTGCAACTTTCGCTCCCCGGCAGCGAAGGAAAGTACGTGCGCGACGACGAGAAGTGGGCCAAGGCGGTCGCCGCGCTCCGTGGGGCGCTTGATGTCGAGGGAATCGAGTATGAGGCGGCCGAAGGCGAAGCCGCGTTCTATGGACCCAAGGCCGACTTTATGGCAAAGGACGCGATCGGGCGCGAATGGCAACTCTCGACGATTCAGGTCGATTTCATCCAGCCTGAACGCCTCGGCTGTGAATATATCGGCGAAGACGGTCAGGCGCATACACCGGTGGTGCTGCACCGAGCGGTGACCGGAACGACGGAACGCTTTCTCGGCCTTCTGATCGAACACTTTGCCGGAGCGTTCCCGGTCTGGCTGGCACCAGTTCAGGCACGCATCATCCCGATCGCTGACCGGCACAATGACTACGCGGCGGAGGTACACCGCCAGTTGACGGACGCCGGGATTCGGAGCGAAATCGATGATGCCAGTGACCGCATGCAGGCGAAGATTCGTCGCGGGCAAGTTGAACATGTGCCGTACATGCTCGTCGTCGGTGACAAAGAGGCTGAGAATCACGCGGTGGCCGTGCGCTTGCGCACGAACGAAAACCTCGGCGCCATGAGCCTGGACGAGTTCATTCCGCTCGTCCTCGCCGTGAATGACACCAAGTCGCTCAGCCTGCAAGCGAACGTCGAGTAATAACCGCGCTACAAATCGTATCGCAGGGGCAGCTCGTCGTGGCTGCCCTCGTTGCCGACCGACAACGTTCGTCCGAAGGCCACCCGGGCAGCCACGGGGGGCTGCCCCTACCGAAATCGATCAACCACCAAGCGGCTCGTTACGCCCACACCTCTTTGAGCACGCGCAGCCAGTTGTCGCGACAGATTTTGGCGATGGCGTCGTCGTCGTAGCCTCGTCGCGCGAGTTCCGCGACAATCGCCCAGTCGTGCGCCGCGTCCTTGAGCGCGTCCGGCACACCGGCGCCGTCGTAGTCGGACCCGAGCGCCACATGCTCGATCCCGACCAGATTCACGATATGGTCGATGTGATCGACCAGCACGCTGAGCGGCACCTCCGAGCCGGATCGAGCACCCTCGACCAGAAAGCCAACCGCGTAATTGATCCCCATCAGCCCGCCATTTTTCGCCAGTTCTTTGATCTGCCGGTCGGTCAGATTCCGTTCGTGATCGCAGACTGCCCGCGCATTCGAATGACTGGCTACGATCGGTTTCGTGCTCTCGGCGATCACATCCCAGAATCCAGGTTCATTCAGGTGTGACACGTCGATCAAGATCCCCATGTTGTTGCATTGCGCTACCAGCTCTCGACCGAGTCCGGTCAGCCCGTGCCCGTGGTTCTCCGGTCCAACACCCTCGGCGAAGATCGTCGGACGGCTCCAGACAAGGCCGAGCGAGCGTAAGCCAAGCTCATACGCCAGGCGGAGAACGACGAACTCCGGATCGATCGCTTCAGCGCCCTCGAAGTGCATGATCGCGCCGAAGACTCCACGATCGAGGCAACTGACGAGTTGATCGTAGTCGCGAATCAGCTCCATCTGGCCATCGGACGCCACTACGGTTCGCTTCAGAAGATCGACCGCCCGCAGCGTCTCGATCAGCGCATGTGTTGGCAAAAGCTCGCTCGGCAGGAAGACGGCGCTGATCATCGCCCCGATGTTCCCCTTGCGCGCGCGTGGCAGATCGACGTGCCCGATCGTCGACTCTTCGAGAAAGCTTCGGCCGGTATGGGTGAGCGACAGAAGATAGTCGGTGTGTCCATCGATGATCGGAATACGTCGAAGTTCTTCGGCAGACATCAGTGTCCCTTCCCCTCAGCGGCAGCATCAAACATGACGATCATGGCAGGTGCCGGCGCGTTTGAGCAAGTACTTCGGCCGTCGCGCGGGCTATTTCGGCGCGTGTGCGGTCAAGTGCAGTCCCGACGCCATCGTTCGGCCGCCATAGACTCGATCCTCGAAGTACGATAGGCGCCAGGTGAAGAGAAAGACACCGTGCGAAATCAGGTTCACCAGACGTGGTGAAAGCATACCGTCGGCGCCGGAAGCGCGTTCGCGCTGCCAGTAATCGACGATGTCGTGAACCTGACCGGTGAGATGAAATCCGTACCGCACGTGACTCACGTCGAAATCGGCCTCCCAGACACGCTGGATCAGCGCCTCGGATACGAAGCGGTTGATATGACCGACGTGATCGCGCTTCCAGCGATGGATCGGTACACGCGCCGAATGTCGCAGCATGTGATACAACGTGCCCGGCTCGGCCTCGAGCGGGACGAAGAAATGGAACACCCCGCCGGGCTCCAGCACGCGGCGTGACTC
>JAICWZ010000442.1 GCA_025966355.1 Thermomicrobiaceae bacterium | reverse complement strand
GTGGCCGGACTCGAACAGCCGAGCAGCGGCCGCATTCTCTTCGATGGCCAGCCGGTGGAACGGCGGCTCGGTCGCACCGCCTACATGCATCAGAAAGATCTGCTTCTCCCCTGGCGTACCGTGCGAGACAACGTGACGCTCGGACTGGAAGTCGCCGGCGTTCGTAAGGCGGCGGCCAACGAACGAGCCGCGGCGCTCTTCGAGCCGTTCGGCCTGAGCGGCTTCGAGGAGAGCTATCCGGCAACGCTTTCCGGCGGTATGCGCCAGCGCGCCGCCTTCCTGCGGACCGTACTCACCGAACAGCCGTTGATGCTGCTCGACGAGCCGTTCGGCGCGCTCGATGCTCTGACGCGCGCCAGCATGCAGGAATGGCTGCTCGGGCTCTGGGAAGGACTTGGTCGCACGATCGTCTTCATCACGCACGATGTTGAAGAAGCCGTGCTGCTGTCTGATCGTGTCTGCGTCATGAGCGCGCGACCGGGACGCATTGTGCGCGAGCAAGCGGTCGATCTGCCGCGTCCGCGGCGTTATGAAATGGTGACCGATCCCGGCTTCGTGGCGCTCAAGTCGGAGTTACTCGCCGCGCTGCGTGCACCGGAAAGCGCCGGTGTGCCGTGAACACGAACAGTCGTGCCAGATTGCGCCTGGTCGCCTGGGGCGTCCCTTCGATTCTGATCGCGGCGGCGCTCGTTGCCTGGGAGCTGATCGTCCGGCTAACGGACACGCCGCGCTGGTTCCTGCCTCCACCGACCGCAATCGTGACTGCGTTGGTCGATAGCCGTCGCTTGATGCTGCATCACACCTGGGTGACGCTCGAAGAGCTGCTCCTCGGCTTTGCGATTTCGGTGCTGCTCGGCATCGCCTTCGCACTCGCCATCGCCTCGTCGCGCGTCGTCGAGCGCGCCTTCTACCCCTTCGTCGTCGCGTCGCAGGCGATCCCGATCATCGCGCTCGCGCCGATTCTCCTCATCTGGTTCGGCTATGGCCTGACACCCAAAGTGATCGTCGTCGTCCTCATTTGCTTTTTCCCGATCGTGGTGAACACCGTCGATGGACTGCGCTCGGTCGATCCGGAACTGGTCGATCTGCTGCGCAGCATGGGAGCAAATGAATGGACGATCTATCGCGTCGTCCGTATTCCGTCATCGCTGCCGTACGTCTTTTCCGGCACGCGCATCGCGGCAGCTGTGAGCGTGATCGGCGCGCTGATCGGAGAATGGGTCGGTGCCTCGGCCGGACTCGGCTATCTCATGACCCGTTCGGCGGCGCAATTTCTTACGGCACGTGTCTTCGCCGCCGTGCTCATCTCGGCCGTCATCGGCCTGGCGATGTTCGGCATCGTCTCGGTGCTGGAACGGCTGTTCTTGCCCTGGCAACACATCGGGTCGTCCGATGAGTGATGATCATCCATGTGAAGGGAACTGAAACGAAAATGCGCGTACAACGCTGGTGGATGCTGCTTCTCATCGTGCTCGTACCGCTGCTTGCCGCCTGCGGGCCAGGCGGCTCGGCGGCGTCGTCAAACTCGGTAAGCATGGTGCTCGACTGGTATCCCTGGTCGAACCACGCCGGACTCTTCCTGGCGCAGGAGAAGGGCTATTTCAAGGATCAGAAGCTCGACGTCAAGATTAACGTGCCGTCGAGCACCGATGACGTGCTGCAACTGGTCGGCACCGGTCACGATACCTTCGGCATCAGCTACGAGACCGACGTGCTGCTGGCACGCGAACAGGGTGTGCCAGTGCGCTCGATCGCCGCGCTCGTGCAGCAGCCGCTCAACACCGTGATGGCGCTGAAGTCGTCGGGAATCACCGATCCGAAGCAGCTGGAAGGGAAGAAGGTCGGCTATCCCGGCATCCCGAGCGATGAAGCGTTGCTGGCGACGATGATGCAGGCCGACGGCGGTGACTACAGTAAAGTGCAGATGATCAATGTCGGCTTCGATATCGTGCCGGCGCTCATCAGCGGTCGCGTCGACGCCATCATCGGCGGCTACGACGTCCATGAGTCGATTCTCGCCGAACAACAGGGTCATCCGGTCAACGTCATGCACGTGCAGGACTGGGGCGTGCCGAATTACTACGAGCTGGTTGTTGTCGCCAGCGAGGACACCATCAAGAAGAACCCCGAAATGGTCCAACGCTTTGTCGACGCGATGACCAAGGGCTACACGGCCGCCGCCTCTGACCACAAAGCGGCGCTCGATGCGATCGTCGCCAGGTATCCCGATACCGACGTCAAGATGGAAACGATCGGCATGGATCGCCTCGCCCCGCTCTGGACGGCGGGAGCGCCAGCCTTCGGCTGGCAGACGAACGACGAATGGCAACAGTACGCCGATTGGATGGCCGGGCACAAGCTGCTCAAAGGCAAGGTCGACGCCAGCGCGGCGTTCACAAATCAGTTTGTGGCGGATGCGGGGAAGTGACAATGTCGCGTTAGCGAACGCGTGCTTGCCCGGCGCCCGCCCGGCGCTAAACCGCCGGGCTGAGGGGACGAAACCCACTAAAGGGGTTGAATTCGCGTTAGCTGTAATTCCTCGACCTGCAGATGATACG
>JAICWZ010000573.1 GCA_025966355.1 Thermomicrobiaceae bacterium | reverse complement strand
CTGTTTCGCCGACCGTCTGATTCGCTTCGATCATTCCGAACTGCGAGAGCGAGACGCCGGCCAGGAACGAGGAGGCAGTCACCTCACCGCGATCTCGACCGGTCTTCTGAAACTCTATAACGTGAACGCGCAAATTGTGGCCTGCGCCGCGCAATGCGATTCCGAGCGCGGCATCGGACGTCGCGCGTTCATCACCGACCAGCAGCATCAGATAGCCGTGGTCGTTCGAATCCGTTGGGTTATCAGTCATCCCTACTCCTCACGAAGGCTGGTTCGTTGGGTGTGTAATCAGTCGTAACGGTAGAAACCGACTCCGCTCTTGCGCCCGATCTGGCCGGACGCGACCATTTTGCGCAGGAGCGGGCACGGGCGATATTTTGGATCTCCGAGATCGCGCTGCAAGACCTCAAGGATGTCGAGGCAAACGTCGAGTCCGATCAAGTCGGCGAGTGCCAGCGGTCCCATCGGATGATTCATGCCGAGGTGCATGACCTGGTCGATCTCATCGCGGGTCGAAACACCTTCCATCAGGCAAAAAATTGCCTCGTTGATCATCGGCATCAGCACGCGATTGGAAACGAAGCCGGGCGAATCCTCGACGATCACCGGTGTCTTGCCGATACGCTGTGCGAGTTCAAAGACGGTTTGAATGCTCTCGTCGCTTGACTGCAACCCTCTGACAACCTCGACCAGCGCCATACGTGGAACCGGATTGAAAAAGTGCATGCCGACGACTTTGCCCGGCCGCTTCGTTTCAGCACCGAGGCGGGTGATCGAGATGGATGACGTGTTCGACGCCAGGATCGCGTTCGCCGGAGCGAACTCGTCCATCGAACGCACGACGCTCAGCTTGAGATCGAGCACTTCGGGCACCGCTTCGATGACCAGATCGGCGTCATGGATCGCGCGGATATCGGTATCGCGGCGAACGACACTGAGCGCGATGTCTGCGTCATCCTCGCTGATACGACCACGCTCGACGGAGCGCTTGAGATCGCGTTCGATATTGGTGTGAGAACGATCGAGAATCTTTTCATCGCGGTCGATCATCGCCACCATGATGCCGGCCTGAGCCATGACCTGGACGATTCCGGCGCCCATCGTGCCGGCACCGACGACCGCGATTCGTGTGATATCCATACGCCTGATCGCTTCCTCTGCCTCACACCAAAGCCGGGCGACAAACGGCCAAGTGAGCACGCCCGGGTTCACTCAACCTCATTGTAGAGGCTCGAATTGATTCTTGCCTCCCACGCTCACGCGCCTCAGGTGGTTTGCCGATCTGCTTGAGACGCTTCGCGGCGGTTGTACTCGTTCATCGCAACGTCGATACCGTCGCGCTGCCAGCTCAACACCGCGCCGGCGGCGCGCGCGATAACCTCGTGCAACTGCTTCTCCTCGGTGGCATTGAAGCGGCTCAGCACGTATCCGATCGCACTCGCCTGTTGTCCGCGTCCGATCCCAAGGCGCAACCTCGGGAATTGATCGCTGCCCAGCCGGTCGATGATCGATTTCATGCCGTTGTGCCCGCCGCTAGTCCCCGACGGTCGCAGGCGCAACTGCCCGAAGGGAAGGTCGAGATCGTCGTAGACGATGAGCAGTTGGTTGAGCGGGACATGGTACCAGCGTGCGGCCGCGCCCACAGCGTTGCCGCTCGCATTCATGAAGGTTTGCGGCTTGAGCAGAACGATGCGTCCATCGCCAGCAGTTCGTTCAAACAACTCGGCGTCGAAGCGGCGCAGGCGGCT
>JAICWZ010000599.1 GCA_025966355.1 Thermomicrobiaceae bacterium | reverse complement strand
TCTCTCCCGCTTTGACGTCTCTGCCGGGCAGTACGTCCACAAAGGCGAGCTGATCGGCCTGGTGGGGGACACGGGCTTTTCGACCGGACCGCATCTGCACTATCAGGTGATGCTCAACGGCACGGCGATAGATCCGTCGCCGTACCTGAGCGGCGTCCCGCCAAAAGTTTTAGCCTCTCTTCCCTAGAACCGCTAGCCCATGAGTACTTTGTCTTGCCAGGTCTTTTTTGTGCTGGACAAAGTGATCTGGCTCTACACGATCGTCATGCTGGTCTACGCGGTGCTTTCGTTTGTGCCGGACCTGCGCGGCTCGTGGAGCCGCTGGGTGGACATGCTCGTCGAGCCGGTGCTCGCCCCCGTGCGGCGCCTGATTCCTCCGGCGGCGGGGATCGACTGGTCGTTCATGATCGTGCTGCTCCTATTGTGGCTGCTGGACAATCTTCTGATCCGGCCTAATGCGTTTGCCTGCTATTGAGCGCGCACCGTAGCGAAATTGCGGAGGGAGTCCGCAACTTTTGCATCATCGCCCACATCGACCACGGGAAGACGACGCTTTCGGACCGGCTGCTCGAGACGACGCGTACGATCGAGCTGCGCAACATGGAAGACCAAGCCCTCGACGCGATGGACCTGGAACGCGAGCGCGGGATCACGATTCGCATGCACCCGGTAACCCTGAGCTATCCGGCGCGCGACGGTAAGACCTATCAGCTGAACCTGATCGACACGCCGGGGCACGTGGATTTCTCTTACGAGGTATCGCGGTCGCTCGCGGCTTGCGAGGGCGCGATTCTGATCATCGACGCGGCGCAGGGCATCGAAGCGCAGACGCTTGCCAACTATCATCTCGCGCTGGAGCACGACCTTACGATCATTCCGGTCATCAATAAGATCGATCTGCCGGCGGCCGATCCTGAACGCGTCATGGGCGAGGTCGAAGAGCTGCTGATCATGGAGCGCAGCGAGTGCATTTTAGCCAGCGCCAAAAACGGCGTGGGCATCGACGAGATCCTCGAAGCGATCGTGCACCGGATTCCGCCGCCCAAGGGACATCGGGATCACTTGCGAGGCCTGGTCTTCAACGCGCAGTTCGATTCATATCGCGGCGTGGTTGCCTACGTGCGGGTCGCCGACGGTGAACTGCACGCGGGAACGAAGTTCATGTCGATGGCGCACCAGCGCGTCTTCGAATGTACCGAGGTCGGCATCTTCGCTCCACACATGCAGCCGACGGCCAAGCTCGATATGGGCGGCGTCGGCTACGTGATCGGCAACATCAAGTCGCTAGGGGAGATCGACGTCGGCGATACGATCACCGAGGCGAGCAACCCGGCGCACGTGCCTTTGACCGGTTACCGCAAAGCGGTGCCGATGGTCTATTGCGGTTTGTATCCGAACGAGGGCGCCGAGTACGGCGCGCTGCGCGATGCACTCGAGAAGCTGAAGCTGAACGACGCCGCGTTCACGTACGAGCCGGAGACGTCGGTGGCGCTGGGCTTTGGTTTCCGCTGCGGTTTTCTTGGATTGCTGCACATGGAAATCGTCCAAGAGCGGCTGGAACGGGATTACGCGCTCGATCTCATCGCAACGTCGCCGTCGGTCGTCTTTCGCGTCACGCGAACG
>JAICWZ010000346.1 GCA_025966355.1 Thermomicrobiaceae bacterium | reverse complement strand
GCAGTTG
Organism: Thermomicrobiaceae bacterium; assembly: GCA_025966355.1. Classification (GTDB taxonomy): domain Bacteria; phylum Chloroflexota; class Chloroflexia; order Thermomicrobiales; family Thermomicrobiaceae; genus CALAGB01. The sequence continues at coordinate 3,195 of JAICWZ010000346.1, read as the reverse complement.
CGCGATCTGATCTCGTTTCGACGTCAGCGACTTGCGCTTTACGGCGAGGCGCAGGACGAGTTCGGCCGACGCGGCCGCTCCCGCCAGCGTCATACCGACAACGACGCCTCCACCGGCATTACAGGCTGGATCCGCGACCTGGCGCACGAGATCGCGAAGCGATTGATCCGCGAGGTACGGCACCTGGCGCGCGTCCTCGACATCCGATTTCGACACCGTTTTCGGCTTCCTTTCAATGAAATTCCGCATCAACGCGTACCGGCAAAACAGAGTCGAGTATAGCACCACTCCCGCAGCGCTCCAGTCGCGCGGCTGACGGCTGCTGCGTTCGCGTCACGATACTGTCGAGATAATGCCATGTTGACAACGGGTTGTGGATAACCGGGATAACTCTTGACACAGAGACACCCTGTACGTATACTCGTGTCATCGAGGAAACGACGGCCGTTCGCTAACAGCGGACAAGGCTCGCAGGAGGTACCGTGGTAGAGATCGCTGAGGGGTTCATTGATTTTGGCTTCGCCCAACTTCTCAAGCAGTACCGCGAAGTTGTGCGGATGTCGCAGAGTCGTCTGGCCGAGCTATCCGGTTTCGATCACAGCTATGTGAGCCGGCTCGAGAGTGGCCACCGCACACCGACGCGTGACGCGGTCGTGAAGTTCGCCGAGGCGCTCGGGCTGGTTCCCGCCGAGCGGGACAATCTGCTGGCCGCCGCCGGCTTCATGCCGCAGCGCGTCGAGAGCCTGCTGGCCGAAGAGCCGGTGCTGACCGAGGTCTTCCGCCTGCTGCAGAGTCAGGAGATTCCGGAAGCAGTCCGTAGCGATGTGCGCCAGATGCTGGAACTCGTCGTCAAGCAGGCGCGTTTGGCAGCGCTCGGCTTTCCGTCCGGCCCGGGCGGCGCGCCCGATTTCATCGCGGCCGACTAAGCCGGCTCTTGTGAGCGGCGGCTGAGCAGCTTGGCAGAACCGCGTCGCGGGCGCGGTCGGCGCGTCAGTCGAGGCGACGATGCAGGAGCGTTCAGTCGTTCGTGAGGACGCCGCGTGGCAAACTGTACGTACGAGAGATGACCTGGCACTGGTCGCACGCCGGAGGCATCCGCGGCGCGCAAAGGAAGGGGTGACGCGACGTGCGTCAGTTCGCTCATCTGCACCTGCACACCGAATTTTCGCTGCTCGATGGCATGGGTCGAATCGACGACTACATGGCTCGCGCACGCGAATACGGCATGCAGCACCTGGCGGTTACCGATCACGGCGTAATGTACGGGGTCGTCGATTGGTACAAGGCCGCGCGAGCGAACGATCTGCACCCGATCCTCGGCATTGAGGCCTACCTCGCGCCGAACGCCATAGCCGATCGCGACAAGAGTTCGTATCACCTGCTGCTTCTCGCCGAAAACGAACGCGGTTACAGCAATCTGCTCAAGCTCGCCAGCCGTGCGAGCCTCGACGGCTTCTACTACAAGCCGCGGGTCGATCTCGACATGCTCAACGAAATGCGAGACGGCGTCATCGCGACCTCCGCCTGCCTTGGCGGCCCGGTCGCCAACAACTTCCTTAATGGAAAGGATGATGAGGCGGCGCGTCTCGCGGGCACGCTACGCGATATCTTCGGCACCAAGAACTTCTATATGGAGATCCAGGATCACGGCATCGAAGGGCAGCGCCGCACGAACCCGCAAATCATCGAACTGGCGCGTAAGCTCGATCTGCCCTTGGTTGCCACCAATGATGTGCACTACGTCAATCGGGACGATGCCGGTGCGCAGGAACTGCTCGTCTGCGTGCAGACGAACACGACGCTCGACGATCCGAAGCGGATGCGTATGGAATCGGACCAGCTCTATTTCAAGAGTCCCGATCAGATGTGGGAGATTTTCGGCGATATCCCTGAGGCGCTGGAGAACACGATCGCCATCGCCGAACGCTGCAACGTCGATCTCGAATTCGGCCGGTTGCACCTGCCTGATCCCGGCATCCCCGACAACGTCACCGCGCACGAACATCTCGTCAACCTTTGCTGGCAGGGTGTGAAGATGCGCTACTCGGAGTTGACCGATGAAGTGCGGCGCCGGCTCGAGTACGAACTGTACGTCATCGAGAACACTGGGTTCTCGAGTTACATGCTGATCGTACGTGACTTCGCCCAGTTCGCGCGCACGAATCGGATTCCATTCGGGGTGCGTGGCAGCGCCGCCGCCAGCATCGTGCTCTATTGCCTGGAGATCACCGACATCGATCCGCTGGCGAATCGACTCGTCTTCGAGCGCTTCCTCAATCTCGAACGGCGCGAGATGCCGGATATCGACATGGACTTCGCTGACAATCGGCGTGGCGAGGTGATCGACTACGTCGCCAAGAAGTACGGTCACGACCGGGTGGCGCAGATCATCACCTTCGGGACGATGGGCGCCAAGGCGTCGATCCGCGACGTCGGGCGGGCGATGGGCTGGGCCTATGGCGATGTCGATCGCATCGCGCGGCTCATTCCGCAGGCGCTCAATATCACGATCGATAAGGCGCTGGCCGAGAGCTCCGAGCTACGCAAAACCTACGATGAGGACAGCCGCGCGCGCGAACTGCTCGACCTCGCCAAGCAGCTTGAGGGCATCTCGCGGCACGCTGGTACGCACGCCGCCGGGGTCGTCATCTCGGCTGATCCGCTTGTCGATCACCTGCCGTTGCAACGGCCGGCCCGGCAGGAAGAAGGCGCCCTGCCGACAACGCAGTTCACCATGGAAAACGTCGCCGAAATCGGCCTGCTGAAGATGGACTTCCTTGGTCTTGCCAACCTGACGATCCTCGGCGAGGCAGTCGACATCATCCATGAGCGACGCGGCGAGGATCTCGATCCGAAGACGTTGCCGCAGGACGACGCCAAGACATTTGAAATGCTGTCCAACGGCGAGACGTTCGGCGTCTTCCAGCTGGAGAGCGCCGGTATGCGTCGCTATATCCGTGAACTCCGTCCGAGTACGGTTGCCGAGCTTTCCGCTATGGTCGCACTCTATCGACCGGGGCCGATGCAACATATCCCCGCCTATTGCCGGGCCAAGCATGGGATCGAGCCGCCGAATTATCCCCATCAGGATCTGGCCGAGCTGCTTGACGAAACGTACGGCGTCATCGTCTATCAGGATCAGGTGCTGCTCATCGCCCAGAAGTTCGCCGGTTACACACTCGGTGAAGCCGACAT
>JAICWZ010000235.1 GCA_025966355.1 Thermomicrobiaceae bacterium | reverse complement strand
CGCGTTCGTCAATGGCCAGGTGCATACCGGTTTGGTCGGCGAATTCATCAGTCGATCGCGCGAGAACAGCGTGCTTGTGCCGGCCGAATAGCTCGGTTGCCGGCCGAGGGCACGATACAATGAGATGAAACGCTCGAGGTCGGGCCGTGGGGATGGCTCACCTGCGGGGAGCGCAATCTGTAATTGCCTGAGTGGCGGGTTCACGCCGACCAGAATTGAGACGAGGATTCCATGGCGGTTGCCAACACACGACACCAGGCGCGCACGATCGCGCTGCAAGTGTTATACGAGTCAGATGTCGGCGGTCACCGGCCGGAAGAGGTGCTGGCGCGCTATCTCGACGATGTTTCGGTTGCCCAGCCGGTGCGGCGCTATGTCGAACGACTCGTGACCGGGTTCGCCGAGCAACGTGAGCGGATCGACAGCGAGATCGGCGAGGCGGCGACCGCTTTTCCGGTCGACCAACTGCCGGCCGTCGATCGAAACATCCTGCGCATCGCTATTTATGAGCTGACGAGCGAGGCGGATGTGCCGTTGAAAGCGGCAATCAATGAGGCAGTGGAACTCGCAAAGCGGTTTGGCGGGGACAATTCGAGCCGCTTTGTCAACGGAGTGCTCGGCACCATCGCGGAGGGCATGATCGCTGCTCGCGCTGGTAACGGCCATTAGGGTGTGCGTGCGGGTTCGCGCTTTGGTTTACTCCTGTGGTGCGGGCACGCGAATCGGCCGAAGTTGCCGCTTTCCGAGTGTACATGCATAATTCGCTGGCATTAGGGAAGGTCCCATCTACACGGACTAGTAGGAGGTGGTTAGGGTGTCGTCCTCGGTCTTTGAGCGTGTCCAGAGCGTCGTATCGGAGCAGCTCGGCGTCGATCTGGACAAGGTCACGCCGGAAGCGGAGTTCGTTCAGGATCTGAACGCCGATTCGCTCGACCTGGTAGAGTTGATCATGCAACTCGAAGAAGAATTCGGAGTCGAGATCTCCGACGAGCAGGCTGAAAGCATCGTCACAGTCGGAGATGCATTTGAGTTTATTCAGGAGCACGGCGAAGGCAAATAGTCGCGACGCTGGGCGTTGAGCCGCGTAGGCTGACTCAGTCGCCTCACAGCGCCGGAAACGTGGCGCCGATGATGTTCGGCGTCGCGTGCCGCTGGGTAGAACGGGAATCATGGTTAGCATCATAGACCGCGTTCGTGGATCGAACAACCCGGAACCGGTAGATCCAGGCCCAGAGACGTTCGAAGAGATGACCCTCCAAGAGCATCTCCTGGAGCTCCGCAACCGGCTGGTGTATTCAGGCATCGCGATTGCGGTCGGATTCATTATCGGGCTGTTTTTCTGCTTCAGGATGCTCAACCTGATCGAGCGGCTCTCAGGAGTAGGGCGGCTCCAGGTCCTTGCACCAACGGAGTCGTTCGTTACCACCATGAAGGTGGCCCTCTATATCGGGATCGGCATCGCGATGCCGGTTCTGATCTATCAGATCGTACGGTTCCTGGCGCCCGGGCTGACGCGAAACGAGAAGCGCTACCTCTACCGCGCGATCCCGTTCGTCTTCGGGATGTTCGTGCTCGGCGTGCTCTTCGCCTTCTTCATCGTTATCCCACGCGGTCTGAAATTCCTCCACGGCTTTGGTAGCGGAACCTACGACGCCAACTTCCGCGCCAGCGAAGTCGTCTCGTTCTACATGACATTGCTGCTCTGGATCGGCATCGTCTTCGAACTGCCAATCGTCATGTACCTCCTGGCGAAGCTGCATATCATGACAGTGCAGATGATGGGGAGCGTACGGAAGTACGCGATTATCCTTATCATGATCGCGGCCGCGATCATCACCCCAACACCTGATCCGTTCAACATGTTCCTGGTCGCGGCGCCGATGTACCTGCTCTACGAATTCGGCATCCTTCTCGCCCGCGTCGCCTAGCGGATAAGGGAATCCCGCGTCTATCGTCATCGTAGGGGAGCCGGGTACCCGCGAGCGGGTGTTGTGCTCCCTTACGATGACGAGGTCTTAAATCCCAATTCTTCCGGGCTGCGCGGCGGGACGCGGAGGGTACGTTCTTCCCGGTAGGTGACCATGCCGGGGCCGGTTCCCTTGATCTTGCGCACGTATCGTCGTTTGGTGGCATCGACTTCGACCGACGTTGACGTGCGGCCGGCGCTGTACCAGGCGGCCAGTGACGCCGCCTGTTCGAGAATCGCGTCGTCCTCGTCGCCCGCCCAGCGCACGATAATATGCCCGCCAGGGACGCCGCGTGCGTGCAGCCAGTCATCGTCCGGACCGGCGATATCGAACGTTACGGTGTCATTTTCAGGGCCGTTCTGGCCGGTATAGATCGTATCGCCACGACGTGTGCGGTAGGCAACGGGCTGGCGCCGTTTCGGACGCTTCGGCCCGCGACCGCCGCGCTGATCCGGCTCCGGGCGTCGCCATTCTTCCCACTCGTGCCGCACCGCTTCGATCGCGTCGAACCCTTCGGCCAGATCGGCAAGCGTTTGCAGCTGTTGAAGATAGTTCAGCTCGGTTCGCGCTGCATCGGCCAGTTCCGGCAGATTGGCGGTGGCCGACTGCGCCTTGCGGTAGCGCTCGAAATAGGCTTGTGCGTTCTCGCTCGGCGTGAGCGTCGGGTCGAGCGTGATGGTTAGCCCGTCGGCGTTCAATTCCGTCTGGCCGCGCGCGATCTCGTGGATGTGTGCGTAGATCGACTCGCCCTGCTGACGCCAGCGTTCGACCTGCTTCGCGCGTTCCTGCTCTTGCTCGATCGAATAGAGCCGCGTCGCTGCGCGCTCAACCGCCTGCTCGATTTCGGCCACAAGGCGGGCGCGGCGCTGGGCGTGGCGCACCGGAGCGGCGTCGGACTCTTCGGTGGCCGCCAGCTCAATCGCGCGCGAGATCGAATCGAGCGTCTCTTCGTCGCACTCTTCGGCGAACTGCTCCAATCGCGTTGCCCCATAGGCGACGATGCGCTCATCCTCGCGATAGATGCTCGGTTGCCATTCTCCGCTGGTGAGTGGCGCGAGCAGGCTCTTGATGGCGACATCGAGATTGAGCGCCAGTTCGCTATCCGGTGATGTACCGGTGTCGAGACGAAACTGAACGTCGTGAGTCGCCCGAAAAACCGCCTCTCGTGCCATTTGCGGACTGAAGCCGGCCAGGTGATTGACGAGCAACGTCGCGATGTCCCGGTCGCGTTCATCCGATGCCACGAGTTCGGCGATCTGGCGACTCGTGAGTGTCCGTGGGTCGAGCTTGGTTTGCGGCGGTGGCACGACATACGGGCGTCCCGGCAGGATCGGCCGGACGCGACTCATATCGGGCGTGACGCGCTTGATGGCGTCGAGCATCTTCCCCGAATCATCGACCAGAATGAGATTGCTGCGACGGCCCATGATCTCCGCAACCAGATCGACAGAGATGATTTCGCCTTCATCGATGTCGCTCTCGGCCTCTTCGACCGGCTGCCGGTTCTTGTCCATGAAAAACCGCTTCGCTATACTGAGTCGGATGATCCGCTCCAGGGCAGGCTGCTGGATCGATACGATCTGGCCGCCGCGAGCGTACTTTCGCAGGAGCAGGAGCATGGGAGAGACCCGGCTCGGATCAGCGCTCAGGCGGGTCGATGAGAGATAGAGACGCGGATGCCGGCCGCTGGCGCTCGCGATCAGGAATTGCCGCTGATGCTCGGCGTAGACCTCGAAGCCGATCGATTCTGCATCGAGTTGCAGGACTTTTTGAATGTGGCCGCCGGCAAGACGGCGCGAAAGTTCGTCAGCGAGTGCGGCAGTTGTCAGGGTATCAAACACGAGTGCTACCCCCCTATAACCGGGCAGAGCGATGCGAGTCTCTGCGATAGTGTACCGTTGCAGGCATTCACGAGGGGTGACGTTCATTGACGATCGAACCGAACGGCCACATCGCGGGTTCAACCGACGCCAACGAACGGCAAGCGGTTCAAATTGAAGGGGCGGTAGCCGTGGTCGACGACCTTGGCCTGAATGCTCAGGCGGATGAGCTTCTTGAGGAGCTCCGGTCGTTACCGAAGCCGCGCCTGATCGTCATCTCCGGTCCGTCGGGCGTCGGCAAAGATACCGTTATTGAGCATCTCCGTCTGGCTCACCCCGACTTCGTCTTCGCGGTTACTGCCACAACCCGCCAGCGTCGCCCCGGCGAAATCGATGGCGTCCACTACT
>JAICWZ010000308.1 GCA_025966355.1 Thermomicrobiaceae bacterium | reverse complement strand
GCCCCCAGACTCCGATAGATGCCGATTTTCTCATCTCTCTGGGGAAAACCGGTGTAAAAAACGCTGCATTCCTCGCCACCAGGCACTCATTGAAACCCGATTGTCACGCAACGCGTAAAAATTGTTAATGTGGGGGAACAGAAACTGCGATATGGCCATCCACGTTAGTACTTTAGTAAGGGGTACAGACGTCCTGAATTAATGCAGGTATCGGCTCACCGCCTGAAGCGGTCAGCTACGAAGAACGGGAGGTGATGAGTCAAGACCCCCTGGGCGTAGATGCGTTATTCCTGGTTTGCCAAGGGTGAGACGAGGGTGAGTTACATGTGTGATGGATGGTGAAGCGGTTCAGCCTGTGACAGATCGATGGAAGGGAAGTCGGCAGATGCGTATCGTAATCGCCAATCAAGACAACATCATGGCCAAGCTGATGCGATTCGTGCTGACCGAAGCGGGGCATGAAGCAGTGTTGACCCGCTCGGCGGAAGAGGCGCTACGCTCAATCGTTGGACGAGAGACTGACGGAGTACTACTCGAAGTCGATCTTCCCGAAACGAATGGCTATGAACTCTGTAAGGAACTTCGTGCGAAGCAATATGTGGGCCCTGTTATCTTTGTAAGCAAGCGACACGACACCATCGATAAGCTGCGAGCCTTTGATCATGGCGCGGACGACTATATCATCGAGCCGTTTGATCCGCAGGAACTCGTTGCTCGGGTTGAAGTCATCGCGCGGCGCTGTAGCCGTCGTGATGTCCAGCCGCTGGCGACGATTTTGAAAGCCGGTGACGCCGAACTCTCGATCAGCGAACTGGCGTTCCAGATCGAGGGTCGTCAGAAGGTTCTTCTGACGCCGACCGAAATGCGCCTCCTCGAATGCCTGATGCGCAACGTCGGCATCACCATCGGTCGCGATCGTCTGATCGAACGGACCTGGGGGTACGACTACCTTGGCGACAGTAATCGCGTTGAGGTGTACGTCGCGCGCCTGCGCAAGAAAATTGAGCGCAATCCAAGCCAGCCGGAATATCTCATCACGATCCGTGGTATCGGTTACGTCTTCCGTGTTCCAGCGCGCGTCAGCGATCCCTATCTGCCGGGCGCGAATGGCGTGTCGGACGCCGATATCGGAGTTCGACGGCTGCTGGAGGACGCGCTCTCGGGGAACTGATCTGAACCGTGCCGTCTGTACCTCTTGGCAAGCGTCGTTCGGTGGTTCTCCCGCCTGACTGCTAGAATCAATCGGCGTCGATTGAGGCGAGCAGAGGCGGGAGGACCATGAAGATCGAGACATTCGCGCTCGAACGGTGGATGACGCGCTGGGAAACGGTCGTTCGTTACGACCTGGCCGAAAGCGGCATCAAGCCGATGACGGTCGACGAGCTATTGACCCTGGCAGGGCGCGATGCGGCGCTTGAACGGATGCTCGGTATCTCGCTCGGGTATAGCGAGGCGCGCGGCACCGTGGAGTTGCGAGGGTTACTGGCCGCGCTCTATCGTGACGTCACGCCGGATGAGATTCTGGTCACGACGGGCGCCATCGAGGCGAATTTTCTCCTCTTCAATGTGCTGCTGAACCCCGGCGATCATATCATCGTGGTTGATCCGGCCTATCAGCAGTTACAGAGCGTGCCGAAGGCGATCGGCTGCGACGTGTCGCTCTGGAAATTGCGGCCGGAGAACGATTTTCGTTATGACCTGGATGAGTTGGAAGCGCTCGTCAATGTGCGCACCCGGCTCATCGTCATCAACACTCCGCACAATCCGACCGGTTCGGTGCTGACACCCGTCGAACAGGAACGAGTCTTCGCGATCGCCGAACGGGTCGGCGCACATGTCATGGGCGACGAAGCGTATCGCTGGCTGACGCTGCCCGGCCGTGAGCCGTTCGCCGGGCCGGTGCGCGATCTTGGCGAGCGTGGCATCAGCGTCGGTACGCTCTCCAAGCCATTCGGACTGCCGGGCCTGCGCATCGGCTGGATCGCCGCCACGCCGGAGATCGTGCGGGCGTGCTGGTCGCAGCGCGATTACATCTCGCTCAGCCCGGGCAAACTGAACGACTACCTGGCGACGCTGGCGATCCAACAGCGTGAGGCGATCTTCGCCCGAACGCAGAAGATCGCGTCGGAAAACCTGGCGACGCTCGAGCAGTGGATCCATGAGCGTGAGGATCTGGTCAGCTGGGTGCCGTCTCGCGGCGGCTTGCTCGGCTTGCTGCGCTACGATATCGACGTACCTTCGATGGAACTGGCCGACCGTCTCGCGTCGGAGGCGAGCGTGATGCTGGCGCCAGGCGCGGCCTTTGGCTACGAGCATTTCCTGCGCATCGGCATCGGCGGCGACCCCGCGGTCTTCCGAGAGGGCCTCGGTCGTGCCGCCTCCGTCCTCGAAGCGGCCCGCTCTGAGGTAGGGCCCGCCTGAAGCAAACGAAGTAACTCGCGCAGAGACGCAGAGTTTTTGAATTAAGAATCTCTGCGTCTCTGCGCCTCTGCGAGAGAAACACTCAGCGTTTCAGGAAGAGATAGGCGAGGTAGGCGCCGACTTCGCGGGCCACGTAGCGGTATTCAGTCGGCGTGTTCGGTCGGATCGGACTCGTTTTGGTCGGTGAGGTGTAGGCGACGAGTCCGAGATCCTCGGACATGTGTTTGACGCGGAACATATGGAACGGATCGCTGACCAGGATGACGTGCTCCCCGTCGCGCAGATCGCTGGTACGCGCCTCCTGCAGGCTTTGCCAGGATGTGAGCCCGCCGACCGTGCGCATGGCGCTCGCCGGGACGCCCCGCTTCTGCAGGTATGTCTTGGAAACCTCAGACTCCGAATAGGTGTCGCCCGGCCCGATGCCGCCGGTTAGCACGATCATCGGCGCGTACCCCGACGCATAGAGGTCGAAGGCGTGGTCGAGGCGCGCCTTGAGAATCGTCGATGGGCTGCCGTTCCACTGGGCGGCGCCAAGCACGACGATGGCATCGGACGGCGTCGCCTCGTCCTTGCGTGCCTGATGCAAAATCGTTAGTGCGAGGATGACAAGCGAGAGCATGCCAAGCAGGACGAGCGTAAACGCCATGATGATCATGATGCGGATGGCACGTTTCAGCGTTGCATAGCGGTCGGTTTTCTGGCGACGTGCCAGGCTGCGGGTGGTCACCGGTTTGTCCGATCTTCGGCGTACATTCATATCGAATGAGATCTTACACAGCCGGGACTTCGTTCGCCGAGGGTGGATGACGCTGCTATACTCTGCATATGGAGGAACAGAACATCCGTTCCGGTACGATTACCGCTCTCGATGCCCAGGCTCGCCACGCCGATCGGGTCAATTTGGCGATCGATGGTGAATTCGCGCTCGGCCTGAGCGGCGTGATCGTGCTCGAGCAGGGGCTGTACGTCGGTCAGGAGCTTACCGAAGCGGATCTGTTGCATCTGCGCTCGCTGGAAGAAGTCGCGAAGGCGACCGAATCGGCGCTTCGCCTCGTCGCGCACCGCGCGCGCACCGAGGTCGAGCTGCGACGG
>JAICWZ010000155.1 GCA_025966355.1 Thermomicrobiaceae bacterium | reverse complement strand
TTCCGGGCGCGACGGAATCGGTGAGCGAGCAACGCTGGTCGTCGCTCCCGATCCTGCTCGTACTGGTCGGCCTGGGTGCCTCGTTCGTGCTCGGCGCGAATGATGTCTCGAACGCCATCGGGGTCTGGTCGTCGATTAACCTGACGAGCCTGCTGATTGCCGGGCTGCTCGGCGGAATCGCGATGGCGGTTGGGGCGCTCACGTGGGGTCAGCGCATCCTCAACCGGGTGGCATTCGACATCGTCAAGGTCGATCTCTCGATGGCGAGCGCGGCGCAGTTCGTGCAGGCGCTGGTCGTGCTGCTGGCTGTCACGCAGGGACTTTTCACCTCGATGAACCAGGCGCTGGTGGGGGCCATGGCGGGCACTGGCCTGGCGCGTGGCCGGGAAACGGTGCAGAAGGCGACGCTGCTCGGGATCGTCAAAGGCTGGGCGATCAGCCCGATCAGCGGCTTCGCCATCTGCTTTCTCCTCGAACACCTGCTGATTGCGTTTGGCCAGCGATAGAAGAGACGGATTCCTCGCGCAGAGACGCAGAGATTAATCAATAAAAACTCTGCGCCCTCTGCGCCTCTGCGAGAGATAATCCCGTTACCCAATGCGCACCGGCTGCCAGGCGCGGACGTCGAGGCGGCGGGCGAAGTGGAGGAGCGGCGGTGAATCGGGCATGTCGATGCCATGGGCGGCGAGCATCGTATTCGTGCTGAAGCTCGCTTCGGCTGGTTGCAACTGCCACGGCTGGTGGGTGATCTCGGCGCGATAGATGTGCTCGCGCCGATCCGCGGCGTAGAGGCAGTAGCGCTCGGTCAGCCATTCGTCGAGGCTGCCCGGCTCGCTGCGATAGACCGGCCCGGTTGGGCGATACCAGCAGCGCAGTTCGGCCGGGTTGCCGCGCCGGTCGGTGCGCTCGCTGTCGTAGTGGATCGATTCGTCGATCGTGCGTATTGACATGCGAGCCTTCAGGTACGGCAGGTGGTACCAGGCGCGGGCGACTTCGACGGCGATGCGGTTGCCGGCATCCAGGCTGAAAAAGTAGACGCCCGGTTTGTTATCGATAGTGACATAGGTGCGCGTGTTCAGTTCGGGGAAGGTCGCCAGACCCGGTAGGGCAGGTGATGGCCGCAAGGCGACATCGGCCATCCAGAACGGAGCGATCGTGACCCAGGCGTGTCCCTCGAATGTCTCTGCTTCCAGGCCGCGCGGCATCAGATGTGCCAGCGCCGCCGGTTCGACCGGCCAGTGGGCAAAAAGCAGGTCGCGCCACGACTGGAACATGCGCCAGGGACTGCCCGGAATTGGCCAGGGCCGATGATCGGCGTTGAAGAGTTCAGCGTCACTCTGGCGACCGATCGATTTCGTAGGTGGTTGTTCGGTCGTCATGCTGCCCGGCTCTTGCGAAAGGCGTCGAATGCAGGTGCTGCTGTCCCCACTGTAGCAGGTTCCGGTTAGAATGGAACGAGACCTGAGTTTGCCATCGTTCACGTTCAAAGGAGGCCCGGATGGCAACGGATATCGGGATCGACGCACGCATCCTGGTCGAGAAGACGGGCGAGGCGGCAACGCGCTTCCTTGGCGCGCTTTCGCCCGATCAGCGCGCCAAAGCGCTCCTCGACTTCGATGATACGGCCGAGCGCACGCGCTGGTTCTATACGCCGATTCGTCGCATGGGCTTGCCGCTGGCCGAGATGGACCGCCCGCAGCAGCGCCTCGCGCACCAACTACTTGCCTCGGGCGTCAGCCGCTCGGCCTACTTCACGGCCGCGACGATTATGGGTCTGGAAAACACGCTCGACGCCGTCGAAGGCTGGAACTTTCAGACGACGCGCGGTGTGACCCCCGAGCGCGTCGCCGGGAACTATGGTCGCGATCCGCAAATGTTCTACGTCACCATCTTCGGCGAGCCGCGCGACCAGGGCTTCTGGGGCTGGCGCTTCGAAGGGCATCACATTTCGGTCAACTACGCCATCGCCGACGGCCGGATCATCGCGCCGACGCCGACCTTCTTTGGCGCCAATCCGGCCGAATCGCCATTGAGCACGGTCGGTTCACTGCGGCCGCTGGCCGGAGTCGAGGATCTGGCCCGCGAACTGCTGCACGAGTTTTCGGCGGAGCAGCGTGGCGGCGCCGTCATCTCGCCGGTCGCGCCGCCCGATATCGTCACCGCCAATCGTCCGCGCATTATCGAGGATGCCCTGCCACTACCGACGCCGCTCCTCTTCGGCTGGGAACCAACGGCTGACGAGCGAGAGACAGTCGAACAGCAATGGCGCGAGCTTGGCTTCAGCGACGAGCAGCAGCAGGCGATCCGCTACACCAGCACGCCGAAGGGCATCTCCGCGAGCGCCATGTCCGCTTCGCAACGGCAGTTGCTCGACGCGCTCATTCAGGAATATATCGCACGGATGCCGGACGAGATCGCCGAAATCGAGCGCACCATGTATGGCGGCGAAGGGATTAACCAGGTGCATTTCGCCTGGGCGGGCGGCTTCGAACGGCGCCAGCCGCATTACTACCGGCTGCAGGGGCCGCGCTTCCTGGTTGAATACGACAACACCCAGAACGACGCGAACCACATCCACACCGTCTGGCGCGATCCGCTCAACGATTTCGGCGCCGACCTGCTGGCCCGGCACTACCAGGAGAGCCATACGCACACGCATTGAATGATGGCGTGACCCTGCCTCTGTAGGGGCCCGATCTATCGCGCCCGGCCGATGTGCGCATGCACGAGGCGGGGCATTCTCCCGTGCCGCGGATGACAACGCGCGTGCCTGACCAACGGGGGAGGACGGGCGCCGCCTGAACGGCGCGCCGGGTTTGATCAATCAAACCCCTACGGCTGTATCCGAGGCTAGTTCGGTGGCATTGTGGTGAACGGGCACGCGTTTACAGCACGACCCGGCACCTGACACCAATCACGTCAGCGGCAAGCGGGCTGTTTATGTGAGGGCTTGTTGTACGAGCGGCTCATTCCAATTGAGTCGCGTCGCCTTGAGTTCATCTCCGTTCGCGAGCTGGACCACTTCTTGAATGAGAACACCCCGATCGACGAAGTCGGAGAGTACGCGCTGGACGATATTCGGGTCGATGATATGCGCGTTGTTCGGGTGCATGACGTAGGTTTGGATGCGCTTGAAGGTCGGTTGGAAATCGCCGACCAGACTCTGTTGGTACCGCTCGATAATCCGCACAAGCTCGCACTCGTCGATCGGCGCGTTACTTATCTCAATGGGATCAAGCGTATCCGCGGCTTCCGCCAGATCGTGGCTGACAGACCCTGGGACGCCTGAGAGGATGATCTTCTTGTTCCAGCGGTTCCGTATGCGGGTGATGATGCGAATATAGTCACGGTCGCCTGCCATCAGCATGAAAATACCGACTTCGGGCCGATCCAGTGCGACTTCGAAGAGGTCGACAGCGACGTTGATATCGACGGTGCTCTGTGTTCCGCTCTCGCGAACTTTTGCCGGGCAGGAATACGCATCGATGCCGGCGATATCCAGACGCGGCCTGATTTTGGCCATTCGATCTTGACTGAAATCTCCAAAGGCGCGTGCGAAGGTGACCGGCCCGTAGCAGAGCGCCTTCTCCATCCATTGCCGGGGATTCGGCTCCTGCATGTACGTATTCCAAAGTGAGTAGACAACGTTTTCCAAGTCTACGAAGAGGGCAACTTCGTTAGCCATCAACGGTCTCCTTTAAACAATAGACCGATGGCGTGATTGATGTCAGTTGTTAAGGTGCCAAGCCTTCTTGGATCGTACCATGATCGCACGCGACCGCGGCAACGGAAGCGGCAGGCGCCTCGCCCGGTATGATTGGACGACGATCGCACCGGCGACATGCATGTTGCAAGCGGTTCTCAGTTCGCGGAGGTGACCATGTCCACGTTCTATACCCGCAAAGGCGACGAAGGCTACACCGATCTGCTCGGCGATCGGGTCGCGAAATACCATCCACGGCCGGAGACCTTCGGCACGCTGGATGAGGCGACCTCGTTCATCGGGCTGGCGCGCGCGATGTCCGGCAGCGAGCGGACACGCGCCATTCTGGTCGATGTCCAGCGCGATCTCTATCTGATGATGGCCGAACTCGCCTTCGCGCCCGATATGCAGCAGAAGCGCTATCACATCACCGACGAGCATGTGAAACGGATCGAGGCGGAGACCGATAAGCTGGCCGCCGAGGTCGAGCTGCCGCCGCATTTCATCCTGCCCGGCGATACCGTGCCGGGCGGCGCGCTGGATGTGGCGCGCACCGTGGTGCGCCGGGCCGAACGGCTCGCCGTGCGTCTCGCCCATGAAGGTGAGATCGACAACCCCGATCTGCTCGCCTATCTCAACCGGCTCTCGTCGCTCCTCTTCATCCTGGCGCGCTTCGAGGACCGCGAGGCGGGCATAGCTTCGACCCCGGCGAAGACCGGCAAAAACGAACCTGCGTAGGGTGAACGCTTGCCGATTCGATAATGTTGATCGCGCCCGACCGCCGCACCGGATTCGAAATCCCGTGCTCCATAGACGAAATCCCTCCGGGATTGAGAACCAGCCTTCCCAGTCCCGCGCACGGGACTTCGTCTACGGAGACCGGGACCTCGGTCCCGGGCCGGTGGTCGGCGGACCGTCGACCGATCGCACGCTGCCGGTTCGTTGACTGCATACCAACCCCATGCTAGGCTGGAAACGACACGATCAGTATTCAGGAACATGTCCACCGTTTCGGGAGACCCATGCATCTCTGTTCGCATGGGTTTAAGTAGCAGGGGGAAGCGATGAGTCAGGATCGGGAGTTTTTTGCGCTCTTGGACGCCGCATCTCAGGGCCGCATGAGCCGGCGCGACGTTCTCAAGCGTGCGCTGGCCGTCGGCTTGAGTGTTCCAGCCATTTCCGCGCTGCTGGCCGCCTGCGGCAGCAGTAACGATTCGACCGCCACGACCGGCGCCAGCAGCAGTGGTGGAGCTGCGACGTCATCGTCCGGTGGAGCATCGACCGCATCGTCTGGGGGCGCGGCTACCTCGACGGCTGGTGGCGCCACGACCGGGGCCGCCTCGCCGGTGCCGCAGAAAGGCGTTAAGGGCGGCACGATCAACGCCGTCATCATCGGCGAGCCGCCGACGCTCGATATCCACTGGACGACCGCCACCATCGTCGGCTTCGTCACCTGGAACATGTACGAGCCGCTCTTTGCCTGGGACGCCAACTACAAGCTCATCCCGATGCTCGCCGAATCGCACGAAGTGAGCACCGACCAGCTGACGCATACGATCAAGCTGCGCCAGCACGTCCCCTTCCACAACGGCGACGAGATGAAATCGGCCGATGTCCTCGCCTCGCTCAAACGCTGGGCGACCAAACAGGGC
>JAICWZ010000113.1 GCA_025966355.1 Thermomicrobiaceae bacterium | reverse complement strand
GGCTGGGCCCGATCTGCTCGGGCTGGCCGGCGGACTGGCGCTGCTCGGCGGCGGTGGCGCCTGGCTGAGCCGGTCGCTGGAGCAGGCGCTCGCGCGATCGCAACCCTCCGGCGTACTGGAGGACTTCGCGGCGGCCGTTGCCGAGGCGCTGGCCGCGACCGGCGACATCGCGCACGACCTCGGTCCAGCCAATGTGCGCGTCGTGGTGCAGGAGGACGGCCAGTATCGCTGCTTTCTCGATGGCGCGACGACCGAGGAGAGCGCGCGATTTGCCGAAGCAATCGATCAACTCCTGGCACCGCTGGCGGCACCGCGCTACATCATCCCGCGCTTCGTCGTCAACCGCCCGGCGTCGCTCCTGCAATCGGCCGCGCTGGCGCTGCGACTCTCTGCCGGTCGGACACGCGGCCGGACCGTCGTCTATCACGCCGTACCGGAATGGCTCGCCGCCAATCGCGAACGGGCCGATGCCTTCGCGCGTGCCTGGAATCGGTACGTCAGCGCCGGAGAGCCGCTCTACTGGAAAGATCCCAGGGCCCAGGCGATCCTGGCTGCCCAACGCGGCGACGACCCCTTCGACGTGACGACCCAAATGCGCGTTCTGTGGCACTGAGACGACGTCATCGGTGCAATTCTCCTAGGCAAAATGTGACGCCTGGGTGATGTACGCCGGTACTCGCTCCCCGCTAGACTGAATGTGCGCTGATATTTTGCGCGATTCATCATCTATTCATTCATCAACCGCAGACGCGAGGAGGGAGTACGATGCAGAACTCGAAGTGGGTTGTCGCGGAACATGTGTTGCAGGTCTTCGTGGCGGCGACGATGCTGCTGACGCTCGCGCTCGTGCTGCTCGGCCCTCATCTCACCTCCGCCATCTCCTGATCCGCCCCGTCCAGCGCCTCGATTCTCATCAGCCCGGGTGCCAGCGCCCGGGCTGCTTTGCGTGTCGCTGCCATTCAACGGAGTCTCATGATGTTGGGACAACTGGCTGCGAACCGGACAGATTCCGGGTAGAACGTGCGCCGTTCATCGTTGATGGCGTCGTGGTGCGCACGGGGCCCGCCAATTGTGGCCCGAATGGTTGACGTCGACATCGGAATCTGTTACCTTGTCACCCTGCTAAGTGCCCGGTCAATGGTGTCCGGATGCAACTGGTTCCCTGAGCAATGCTGCATCGATACATCCTAGTACCGTCGGGTCGACGTACGTTAGGCAGAGCGGGAATGCCACGACACGGGGGTTGTGGACGATCTTCCGTGAGCGCGGATCTGACACTCAGTTTGTCCCAGAGCGTTTGCCTGATGGGTCCAGATACCGCGTCTTCGAGCGATCTGCCCAGGCGGTGAAACGGAGGTGAGCTGCCGGCGTATGGCCCGGCGATGTCGTGCGCGTGTATGCCGGCGTGGGTGGGTGCCTGCGCACCGACCAATGCCCAGCTTTTGTACGTACGAGGAAGTAGATGAGTTAGCCGGTGCCACCCGCGCCGGCCCCAATGAAAGTGAGTGGAGAAATGGGTTTTGATGCCCAGCTTCAATTGCTGCAGCACCATTTCATGGCTGGTCACCTGAACCGTCGCGATTTCATCAAACGCGCTTCGGTCATGGGCTTCAGCATGGCGACGATCAGCGCCGCACTGGCCGCCTGTGGTGGCGGCAGCAGTTCGACCGCGACGACCGGCAGCAGCGCGACGAGCGGAAGCAGCGGCGGTGCATCAACCACGCCGACGACGTCCATCACCGTCAACCAGAACGCCTCGCCGGTCGCGTCGGGCGGCGCCACGCCAACCGGGTCGACGAGCAGCGGTCCATCCGGCGGCTCGGTCATCCTGGCTCGTGGCACCGATTCGGATAACCTCGATCCGGTCACCAACGACGGCAACGTCAACATCTGGCTCTTCATGAACATCTACGACCAGCTGATTACCGTCGCGAACGACGGACTCTCACTCACGCCGGATATCGCCGAGAAGTGGGATACGTCGCCGGACGGCAAGACGTTCACCTTCCATATTCGGAGCGGGGTGAAATTCTTCGACGGTTCCGACATGACGGTGGACGACATCAAGTGGTCGCTCGAGCGCGCGCAGAAGACCGAGTCGAGCCCCTGGCTCTTCACCCTGGAGCAGGTCGACACCATCGATTCGCCCGACGATTCGACCGTCGTCATTACCCTCAAGCAGGCCTGGGCGCCGTTCCTGGCCGACATCTCGATGTTCAACTCGAGCATCATCTCGAAAGCCTTCGGTACCAAGATCGGTGAGGACAAGCTCGTCGATCAGACGATGGGCACCGGCCCCTTCCAACTCAAGGAGTGGAAGAAGGCGCAGTCGATGACGCTCGTCAAGAACCCCAATTACTGGAAGCCCGGCTTGCCCAAGGTCGACCAGATCACCATCCCGGTCGTGACCGACAGCAACAGCCGCATCCTGCAGCTCAAGGGTGGCCAGGTCGACGGCATCATCGGGCAGAACGATATTCCGCTCAGCGCCGTCACCGATCTCGGCAACACACCCAACCTCAAGGTCTACAAGTTCACTTCAACCTACAACAACTTCATCGTGCTAAACACGCGCAACGCGCCGCTGAACGATGTGAAGGTGCGCCAGGCGCTCAACTACGCGACCGACAAGAAGGAGATCATCAAGTCGCTCCTCTTCGGGAACGCTGAGGTCTCCAACAGCTTCATGCCGAACGGCGCGCTCTTCTGGAATCCCGATCAGAAGGGATATCCGGTCGATGTCGATCAGGCGAAGAAGCTGATAAGCGAGTCGCAGTCGCCGAACGGCTTCAAGCTCGAGTTCCAGGTGCTTTCCGGCAATCAGCTGCAGCTACAGACGGCGACGGCACTCAAGGACATGTGGCAGGCGATCAATGTCGAGCTCGACATCCTGCAACTGGAGCAGGGCGTCATGACCGACAACTATCGCAATAACAAGTTCCAGGCACGCCTGACCGGCTGGACGAACGACATCATCGACCCGGACGAGCTGGTTTCGTACGCCATCCTGCCGGAATCGACCCAGAACTACCACACCGGCTGGACGAACCAGAAGGCGATCGATCTCGCCAACGAGGGCCGCACGACGCTCGACGAGAGCAAGCGCAAAGATATCTACTATCAGATCCAGCAGATACATATGGACGACGCACCGTTCGTCTATCTGTATGTGCTCCCGTATATCGACGCGCTGAACACGAAGGTGCAAGGCTTCTTCCATCATCCGATGGGGCAGTGGGTCTTCGCCAATATGTCCGTCAAGAGTTAGTCGGATCGCGAGACGAGCAAGCAGGGCTGCTTGCTCGTCTCGTTGGTGGGAGCGAACCGTGTCTCGTGGTGGTTACATTCTGCGTCGCCTCGTGCAGATGATCCCGGTGCTCATCGGAGTGACGATCATCGTCTTCTTGATGGTCCATCTCATCCCCGGCGATCCGGCCGCCGCGATGCTCGGCGATCAGGCGACCGATGTTTCGGTCGCGCGGGTGCATAAGGAACTGGGGCTGGACAAGCCGCTCTACGAACAGTACTTCTATTTCATGCGTAATTTGGCCGAACTGAAGCTCGGCGACTCGATCAAGTTCCGAGTGCCGGTCTCCTCGATCCTCTTTGAACGACTGCAAGTCTCGCTGTCGCTGGTTGCCGTCACGGTACTGCTGACGATCATCATCTCCTTACCGCTCGGCATTCTGGCGGCGATCAAGAAAGACAGCGTTCTTGACAACATTGTGCGCTCGACGCTAATGGTGACGATGGTGATGCCGTCCTTCTGGACCGGCATCATCCTGATTTTGTTATTCAGTATCCATTTCCGGCTCTTGCCCGTCTCCGGCTACGGCTCGAACCCGGTGCAGCATCTGGTACATCTCATCCTGCCGGCACTCACCATCTCGCTCGGGCTGGCGCCGATCCTGATCCGCTCGCTGCGCACCAGCATCCTCGACACGTTCCGTTCGGACTACATCAAGACGGCGCGCGCCAAGGGGTTGGAAGAACGCTCGGTCATGACCGTCCATGTGCTGCGCAACGCGCTCATCCCGACCGTCACCCTGCTCGGGATCTCGATCGGCTTCCTGATGGGCGGCACGGTGATCATCGAAAAGGTCTTCTCGCTGCCGGGCGCCGGGTCGCTGCTCATCGACTCGGTTTCGGCGCGCGACTACCCGGTGGTGCAAGCGGCGACGCTCATCTTCGCGCTGCTGGTCATTCTGGTGAATCTGGCGACCGATATCATCTATTCGTTCATCGATCCACGAGTCCGGTATGGATAGGGACAGCGCGAAAATCAAGGAAGGCACCGCATGACCACCGTTGAAGCGCAGGCATCCGCGTCGTCGCTCGCCGTCGCGAGCGCACGGACGCGGCCGCCCTGGTGGCACCGGGCATTGAGAAGCCGGAACCTGATGATCGGCATCGTGATCATCCTGCTGATGCTGGCGATCGGCCTGCTGGCGCCGGTGCTCTCGCCGTACAGTCCGCAAAAGCCGGACTACAGCGTCATCATCCAGGCGCCGAGCCTCTCGCACCCGTTTGGCACCGATGCGTTCGGGCGCGATGTGCTCACCCGCGTCATGTACGGCGCACGCATCGACCTGCGCGTCGGCATCACCGCCGTGCTCTCCCCCTTCATCATCGGCACCATTCTCGGGGCGCTGGCCGCCTATTTCGGCGGTGTGGTCGAAACGATCATCATGCGCATTCTCGATATCGTGCAGGCATTCCCCTTCATCGTCTTGATCATCGCGGTGGTCGCCATCCTCGGGCCAGGCCTGAACAACATGTACATCGCCGTGGCGCTCACCGCCTGGGTGGTCTATGCCCGGCTGATACGCAGCGAGATTTTGGTGCAAAAAGAGCAAGAATACGTCATCGCCGCACAGGCGATGGGTGCGTCCAACTGGCGCGTGATGCTCCGGCACCTGATGCCGAACACGATCACGTCGTCGATTGTTTATTCGATGGCCGATATCGCGCTCTACATCCTGCTGGCCGCGTCGCTCAGCTTCCTCGGCCTCGGTGCCAAACCACCGACGCCGGAATGGGGCGCCCTCATCACCGAAGGCCAGGCGTACATGACGACCGCCTGGTGGATGAGCACGCTCCCCGGCGTCGCCATCGTCATCACCGGCATCGGCCTCAGCTTGATCGGCGACGGGCTGTCGGATCTGCTGCGACCAGCAGGGCGGTAGGCGGAGCGGCCCTCACGCCCGGCCCCGCTTCTGTGCCGCACGGAAGCGGGATGTCTTTGGGCGAACGCTTGCGTGATTCGATGACGAGATTGGCGCCCAACCTCCGCACGGGATTAGAAATCCCGTGCTCCCTAGACGAAATCCCTTCGGGATTGAGAGGACCCCTTCTTAGTCCCGCGCACGGGACTTCGTCTACGGAGACCGGGACCTCGGTCCAGGCGCGCGAGGGCTGTGGCCATCTTACCGCCCGCCTGGCCGCAAGACGTCCGACAACCCATCGCCGATGAAGCTGAAGGCGACGCCGGTGATGACGATGGCAAGGCCGGGGATGGCGCTCATCCACCAGGCGGTCGTCATGAAGCTCTTGCCCTCGGTAATCATGGCGCCCCATTCGGGCGTCGGCGGCTGCGCGCCGAGACCGAGGAAGCTGAGTGAGGCGGCGAGTACGATGTAGAGCGCGACGTCGGCCATCGAATAAACAATCGACGACGTAATAACGTTCGGGAGCAGGTGGCGCAGCATGATGCGCAGGTCGTTGCCGCCCATCGCCCTGGCCGCGATCACATACTCCTTGTTCTTCTCAACCAGAATCTCGCTGCGGATCAGCCGCGCGTAGACGATCCAGGCGATGATCGCCACCGCGAAATACATGTTCGTCAGGCCCGGCCCAAGCACGGCCACGATGGCGATGATCAGCACGATGAACGGGAAGGCCTGCACGATATCGACCAGGCGCATGACCAGCGCGTCGATCCAACCGGAGTAGTAGGCGGCGATCGTGCCGAGCAGGATGCCGATGAAGAACGGAGGGATCGTGCTGATAATGCCGACACGCAGGTCGATGCGCGTGCCGTAGAGCACGCGCGAGAAGATGTCGCGACCGAAGTTGTCGGTGCCGAAGAGATGCGCGAGGCTCGGCGGCAGCTGCGTCGCGGTGTAGTCCTGGGCGATCGGATCGAAGGGGGCGATCAGCGGCGCAAAGAGCGCGATGAGCAAGATTACCACCAGCATCGACAGCCCGATCATCAGGTTGCGGTTGCGCAGGATGCGTCGCCAACGCTGCCGTCGAGCGCCCTCACCGGCAAGCTGCATCTGTCCGGCTCGCGCGAACGCGGCCGTCGGTTCGTTCCCCCGTGCTTCAAGTTCTTGCATTTACTCCAGCTCCACGCGCGGATCGAGAAATGAATAGAGCAGATCGGTGAGCAGATTCACGATGATCACCATAAAGGCGAAGATGAGCGTCGCAGCCTGCACGACCGGGTAATCACGCGCGGTAATCGAATCGATCAAGAGCGCACCGGCGCCCGGCAGCGCAAAGACCTTCTCGGTAATGACCGTGCCGCCCATCAG
>JAICWZ010000107.1 GCA_025966355.1 Thermomicrobiaceae bacterium | reverse complement strand
TCGTGCCCTCGACACATACGTCATCGGACGCGCGTATAGGCGACGTTGGGTGGCCTTCAGATGATTGCAGTCGGAGGGTGAACGGGGAGGACGCGGTCGCCGGAACAGCGGCGACCGTGGGAGCACACGGGTTGCTCCCCTACGGGATTCGGGCTTCAATAGACCCGTCGGTCGTTGGTGCCTGTGTTCAGGAGATGATTGTGGCGGTATTCCAGATTGACCCGGACGTGTTTGAACTCTTCCCGCATGCCCGCTTCGCGGCGGTTGTCGCGCGCGGCGTCAACAATCAGGGCGAGAATCCCGCCGTCGCCGATCTCCTCGATCATGCGGTTGGCCGGGTTCGCGAGCAGTTCAGCGGCGGCGACCCGAAATCCGATCCGCGCATCGCCATCTGGCGCGAAGCATTTGGCGCGCGCGGCTGGACCCCGAGCAAGTACCTCAGTTCAATCGAAGCGCTAGTCCGCCGCATCGCCAAGGGTGGCGACATGCCGCACATCAGCCCGGCGGTCGATCTCGCCAATAGCGTCTCGCTCAGCCTACTCGTGCCGATCGGCGTGCACGACCTTGGCACGGCTCCGAATGGCATCGAGGTTCGTCTTGCCGATCCGGAAGATTGCTTCCGGCCGATGGGCGATTCACCGGACGAAACGCCTGATCAGGGTGAGATTGTCTACGTTCACGATCACGATGTGCGCACACGCCGCTGGGTTTGGCGCCAGAGCCGCAGCGGCCTCGTCAGTCCGCAAACGACCGACTTCCTCTTCCCGATCGACGGCTTCGCATCGGTCACCGCTACCGCGATCAGTGAAGCGGCCGAACGCCTCGCCGCGCTCGTGCCCAAACTTTTGGGTGGTACGACGACAGTCTATCACCTTGACGCAGACCACCCGTCAGCGGGCTAATGGAGGTCGAACCGCACGTCATCATCGTCTCTGGCTTACCGGGCGCTGGTAAGAGCACAACCGCACGACTGCTCGCCAGCCAGATGGACCGCGGCGCTCATGTCGAGGCGGATACGCTCCAGAACCTCATTGTTGCCGGAGGCGTCTGGCCCGATGGAAGCCCCAACATCTCAGATGAGGCCGAACGACAGTTACGCCTGCGACTCCACAACGCGTGCATCCTCGCGCGGTCATTCGCCCAACACGGCTTTACCGCTGTGATCGACGACATCGTCATCGGCCAGCGACTCGAGCAGGCAATCGAGGAGCTTGCCGGAACGTCGTTCGGCTTCGTGATGCTCCTGCCCGACTTCGAGCACGTTCGAGATCGCTGGAGGGCAATGGGAAGCCCATTCGTTGATCAATGGCAATGGATCGATACCGAGATCCGAATCCGGACACGCCGGGTCGGTCTCTGGCTAAACACGACAGACCTCACGCCCGACCAGACCGTTCACGAGATCCTCGGTCGCATCGATGAGACAATCGTCCCGACGCAGTAGCGGCGCGGGTCTCAGCTACGGTGCAGCGAAAACGGAAACCCGCCTCTGTTTTCAAGAGGCGGGGCTTTTCATACGTTCACTGTAGGAAACGAGACTACGGCACACCGGCCGCCCGGCGGACCGCTGAGGGCGCGCCGTGGCAGTTTTTGTATTTCTTGCCGCTGCCGCATGGGCACGGATCGTTGCGCCCAACTTTTTGGGCCGCTTTGCGACGGACCGGCCCCGCTTCTTCGGGGTGATTCGTCCGTCCGATAATCGGCTCCGGGCGCGCCATGACCGGTGCCAGGCGCACGCTGAAGATCATGTGTGCCACGTCGTATTCGATGTTCTGCAGCAACGCCTGGAACATGCGGAAGCCTTCGGTCTTGTACTCGACCAGCGGGTCGCGCTGCCCGTACGCTTGCAGACCGATTCCCTGCCGCATGTGATCCATCGAGGTCAGGTGCTCGACCCAGAGCTTGTCGATCACCTGCAGCATGACGAGCCGCTCGAGCGTGCGCATCTGCTCGATGCCAAGCTCTTCTTCACGCTTTTCGTAGATCTCTTCGGCGCGCTCGGTCAGAACATCAATGATCTCTTCGTCTGAGCGACCTTGGATATCCCGAATCCCGATGCCCGGCTCGCCAACGACGCCACTGAAGGCGCGCAGAATCTCGTCGTAGTCGGGATCGTCGTGCTTGTCCGCGCCGAGGTTCGCCTCGACCAGCACCTGAATCTGATGCTCGATAAGGTCGAACACGTTCTGCTTCAGGTCTTCGCCGTCGAGGATCTTGCGCCGCTCTTCGTAGATCACCTCGCGGTGCTTGTTCATGACGTCGTCGTATTCGACAAGGTGCTTGCGCAGGTCGAAGTTGTGACCCTCGACCTTCGTCTGTGCGTTCTCGATCGTCTTCGAGATGAGGCCGTGCTCGATCGGCGTGTCGTCGTCGATGCCGAGCTTGTCCATCAGTCCGCTGATGCGATTCGAGCCGAAGCGCCGCATCAATTCGTCTTCCAGCGAAAGGAAGAAGCGGCTGGAGCCGGGGTCGCCCTGACGACCGGCGCGGCCACGCAGCTGATTATCGATGCGCCGCGACTCATGGCGCTCGGTGCCGATGATGTGCAACCCGCCCTTCGCCGCGACACCTGGGCCGAGCACGATGTCGGTACCACGACCGGCCATGTTCGTCGCGATCGTGACAGCGGCCGGTTGCCCGGCATCGGCCACAATCGCCGCCTCACGTTCGTGATGCTTGGCGTTGAGCACTTCGTGTTTGACGCCACGCCGATGGAGCAGGTCGCTGAGCAGTTCACTCTTCTCGACTGAGGTGGTGCCGACCAGCACCGGCCGGCCCTGCTTCGTCACTTCGACGATCTCATTGGCAACGGCGTTGAACTTGGCGTGCTCGTCGCGATAGACCTGGTCCGGCTCGTCCTCGCGAATCATCTCGCGGTTCGTGGGAATGACGACGACATCGAGGTTGTAGATCGTGGCGAACTCTTCGGCCTCGGTTTCGGCGGTACCGGTCATGCCCGCGAGCTTGTCGTACATGCGGAAGAAGTTCTGGAAGGTGATTGTCGCCTGCGTTACGGTCTCTTGCTGGACGCGGACGTTCTCCTTCGCCTCGATCGCCTGATGCAAACCCTCGCTGTAACGACGTCCCATCATCATGCGACCGGTGAACTCATCGACGATGATCACTTCGCCGTCGCGGACGATGTAGTCCTTGTCGCGCTGGAAGAGCGCTTGCGCCTTGAGCGCCTGCTCCAGAAAGTGCGTCATTTCGGAATAGCGGTCGTCGTAGAGGCTCTGCCCTTCAGGAATCTGGAGCAATCGCTCTACTTTGTCGATCCCCTCATCGGTCAGCGATGCGCTGCGCTGCTTCAGATCGACCTCGTAGTGCGCGTTCTCACGCAGCTGGCGCACAAGGCGTGCGAACTGATAGTAGCGGTCGATCGTCTCTTCAGCATTGCCCGAGATGATCAGTGGGGTGCGCGACTCGTCGATCAGGATATTGTCGACTTCATCGACGATGGCGTAATGCAGCCCGCGCTGCACCTGCGCTTCCTTGACGAGCGCCAGGTTATCGCGCAGATAGTCGAACCCAAACTCGTGGTTCGTCCCGTAGGTGATGTCCGCCTGATACGCCTCCTGGCGCGTCACGGGGCGCCAGTGGTTGAGCCGCTGATCGGGGCTGTCTTCGGATTCAGTGTAATCGGGGTCGTAGATGGCGGCGCTCTCGTGGGTGATGACGCCGACGCTCACCCCAAGCAGATGATAGATGGGCCCCATCCAGCCGCCGCCGACGCGCGACAAATAATCGTTCGGCGTCACCAGGTGAACACCTTTGCCTTCGAGCGAATTCAGATAGAGCGGCAGCGTGGCGACGAGTGACTTTCCTTCACCCGTCTTCGCCTCGGCGATCTTGCCCTGGTGCAGCACAATTCCGGCAAGCAACTGGACATCGTAGTGACGCTGGCCGTTCGTCCGGCGCGATGCCTCGCGCACGGTCGCAAACGCCTCCGGCAGAATGTCGTCGAGCTCCGCGCCGTCGGCAAGCTCCTGGCGGAACTCCGTCGTTTTCGCGCGAAGCTGTTCGTTGGTTAGCTGTTCGAACTCTGGTTCAAGCTCATTAATCTCCTCGACAATCTCGCGCACCTGTTTGATGATCTTATCGTTCGGATTGCCAAGGACCTTGGTCAAAAACTTTCGCATGCTCGGGATCTCCCGTAGTCAGAATAAATCGTGGTCTGTTCCCAGGCCATGCCGCCGCTCAAGTGTACTTTCCGCGACCAGGTTAGTCGAATCATGTCAACGTTGCAGGACGTTTCTCCCACGCACTGTCTCGAATTGCGCGTAGTCGGCGAAGATCCGCGCTTCACCGTCACCGATCCAGAGGACCGGTGCTCCGAACTGACGTAGGAACGCACGATCATGGATGACGGCGATCACACTGCCGCTGAACGCATCCAGGCTGCGCTGAAAATGCTCGCGCCCTTCGATATCCAGATGGTTGAGCGGTTCGTCGAGCAGAAGCAGATTGCATCCACGCAGCATGAGCAAGGCGATCTGCAGGCGGGCTCGTTCGCCCGGAGAGCACTGGGCGATCAGCTTGAAGACGTCATCCCCGGAGAAGAGGAAGTAGTGGAGGAAGGCGCGTGCCTCGCTTTGTTCCATCGCCCGCTCGTGCAGCACCGTGTCGAGCACGGTGCGCTCTGGGTCAAGCGTCTCCTGCTCCTGCGCCAGCAGCCCAAGCCGGACGCCGGAGCCCAGCTGGATCTTCCCGGCGCCCGGCTGCAGATCGCCGGTCATGAGCTGTACCAGGGTCGTCTTGCCCGAGCCATTCGGGCCGATGATCGCCAGCCGCTCGCCATACCGAAGATCGAAACGCACCTTCTCGAAGAGTGGTGGCCGACCCGGGTAGCCGAACGCGACATCCTCGACCGCCAGCACGGCGCGGCCGCCCGGTGGCGCCTCGCCCAGATCGAGCTTGAGCGACCACTCCTGACGCGGTTTCTCGACCTTCTCATCAGACTCAAGAAACCGTTCGAGCTTGCGCTCGCGCGACTTGGCGAGGCCCGCCTTCTTGCGCGCCAGGCGACGAACGTGCGGCTGCCGGGGCGTGGTCCCCTTCTCGATCGCGAGCGCTTCGCCTTTGAGACGAGCGACATCGGATGCGACCTGCTGCACATACTTTTCTTGCTGCACCCAGGTCGCCTGCTGCACCTCGGCCTCATGCTCTCGCGCGGTGACGAAATCGCTGTAGTTGCCAGGATAGCTCAACAGTCGACGCGTAATTGGATCGAGATAGAGGATGCGTTGGATCGTTCGGTCGAGAAATTCGCGATCGTGAGACACGACGAGTACGCTGCCTCGAAATCCGACGACGAACTCCTCCAGCCAGCTCAAGGCGTCGAGATCGAGATGGTTCGTCGGTTCATCGAGCAGAAGCAGATCCGGATCCTGCAAGAGAAGCATCGCCAAACCAAGGCGAGTCTTCTGCCCGCCGCTCAACGATTCGACCATCTGATCGAGCCGCTCCGATGAGAGCCCAAGACCATCGAGAATGGCTGCGCTGCGCTGTTCGCGTTCGTAACCACCAAGCGCTTCGAAATGGCTCAGTGCCTTGTCGAAGAAATCCATCGCCGTCTCGGAATCGAGGGCAACGGCCAGTTGATCGGCGGCGGCCTGATATCCGCGTTCAGCCGCCAGCCACTCGCCCTGTGCGCTGGCGATCGCCTCGGCGACCGTGAGTTCTTCGATCTGCTCGAGCACTTGCGGGAGATAGCCGATCGTCGCGCCGGCCGGTGAGCGCACAACGTCGCCGCCATCCGGTGAATCCAGCCCGGCAATACAGCGGAGCAGCGTCGTCTTGCCCGAGCCGTTCGGACCGATCAGACCGACCCGCTCGGCGTCGTTGAGTACAAATGAAACGTTGTCGAGAATTATTTCGGCACCGAAATACCTGGAGAGTTGCTTGACCTGCAACATAGCTATTAGCCATCCTTCGCTGAATCATATCGATCCGGCTTCGCTGAAGGTGGCTAATTGATCAATGATCTCTCCGGGGCTACACACCGCGTCGCACCCACGGCGGTAAGGCCAACCGAGGAGGCGCCGCTCGCGCCGAACGGTAAGTATAGACGCCTAAATCGTACGTGCCAAATGTCGACCGCTAATCTCGTTGACCACTTCGAGGTACAGCATGTCGGACCGACCACCAATAGCTTATTGTTCGTTGTGCGGCTCGGCGTGGTGCACTCAAAAGCCGGCAGGCGTGATCACCACGAATTGATTCAGCAGATCCGAATGCTCAGCGATAATTTCTCGCAGACGACTGATCTTCTCGTTGGTCGCTGTTGCCAACGGATATCGGAAGTAGATCAAGCCAGCATGAAGAAGTTGTTGGCGTACGACCAGCTCACCAAAGTCGCGATCGTTCGTGACGAGCACACGGCTCTCGCGGACAGCGATGTCCAACACCTCGCGGTCTGTGATCGATGCAGGGTAATCACGCGCAATTGTGGTGACATCGTGGCCATCATCGGTTAGCGCCTGCACGAATCGAAACTCAACGTTTTCGTCGAGCAGGAATCTCATTTCGCGGAATGAGCGGGGTCTGCTTCGGGCATCATCGGAACGTCGCCAACGAGCCGAGAAGCAAATTCAAGGCAGGCTCGCACGTCATCGGGAGTGAGTCGGGGAAAATCCAGGAACAATTCTTCAAGACTAGGGTTCGCAGCAAGCTTCGCGAGCACGAGTTCAACCGGAATACGGGTTCCGCGAACGATTGGCTTCCCCGCCAATATTCCCGGGTCTTGCACGATGCGATCAGCATAG
>JAICWZ010000465.1 GCA_025966355.1 Thermomicrobiaceae bacterium | reverse complement strand
TGCTGCATAAATTTGCCTGCCGGAGGTCTGACCTTTACAGCCCCCCGGATTGCGAGCATATCATCGCAGCAGAGTTCCCTCCCCGTATGATTCAGCTCCGTCTCACCCGCTCCTGCTCTCGATTTCCTGTACGTCGATCGCTCAGAAGTCCCCTCAGCCATGTATCGCATCTGTGCGCACGGATGATTGCGTCCATGGCCATGCTGGCGTTGGTGGTCATACCTTGTTCGGCTGCAGTTTCCCGGAGCCAGATCAGCAAATGGCGCACAGAGATCCGGAATGCGCTGTTTATTCCCGAACCGCTGCCGGCACTACAAACCAGAGTGTGGAGCACGTTTTCACCGGCGCCAGGCGTCATGGCCGATCGAGTGACCTACAGGACGGAATACGGCATGCTGATTCCCGCCATCGTGTATCGTCCGTCTTCGGTCTCCGGCAAAGTACCCGGCATCGTCGTGGTCGACGGGCACGGTGCCGACAAAACCAGCTGGTACTCCTGGTACACGGGCGTGCTGTACGCGCGTGCCGGCGCTGTTGTCGTCACCTACGACCCAGTGGGCGAGGGCGAACGCAACGATGACCACCGCGATGCCACCGGAGAGCATGACAAAGTCATCG
This sequence comes from Thermomicrobiaceae bacterium, assembly GCA_025966355.1. Taxonomy (GTDB): domain Bacteria; phylum Chloroflexota; class Chloroflexia; order Thermomicrobiales; family Thermomicrobiaceae; genus CALAGB01. The sequence continues at coordinate 1,802 of JAICWZ010000465.1, read as the reverse complement.
ACGTTCCCGGAGTACCGCAGCGCATGGGCGGCCTGATGATCACCGACGTGATGCAGGCGGTCTCGTATCTGCACAGCCTGCCCCAGGTGGACCCGCACCGCATTGCGGTCCTTGGCTTCTCGATGGGATCCTTCGTCAGCGCGCTCACCGGTGCGGTCGACCCACGGATTCACGCGCTACTCCTCACCGGAGGAGGCGACCTCGACGGCCCCGGCGGCTATTGGGATTCGAGCCACGCTGTGATGTGCCAGGCGGGTCCGTGGCATGCGCTTACGTTTCTTGGCGATCGACCCGCTGCGATTTTTACGCTCAATGCGCGTCGGGGCCCCACCTTCATCATGAACGGAACCAATGACACGGTCGTGGCCATCCCCGAGCACGGGCCGAAGTTCTTCGACGATCTCCGCCGCCGCACGATCGCGATGAACGGGTCGTCGAAGAACGTGTTTCAGACGTGGTTCGATCCCGGCGCGAGCCATCGTCCTGCTTGGGTGCTGAAAGTCGCCGCAGCCTGGCTGGCGAAGAATCTGCACTTTCCCAACTGGTCCGAGCGCAAGGTGAAATCGCTGCCGGTGGTCAGCATCGGCGACTGGGCAGCGGCGACCGGCGTGCCTCTGAACCGCAGCGCCATGCGGCCCGATCGCGATGCGGGACTCGAGGCCATCAGCGCCGGCCTCCCACGGCTCACCGTCGAACAGCTTACGGTCGTGCCGCTCGATGAGTGGCAACAGCGCAAGGAGGAATTCGTCTACTCGAACTGGGCACGCCAGGCGATTGCGGACGCGGAGGCGAAGCGCTAACTTTCGCGTCCAACGGCATTCATTCTTCAGGGCTGCGCATTCGCGTACGCCACCGGCCCGGCCGATGGCTCGATCCCGGCGTTCTTCATGATCTCCTGCGCTTCCTGCGGCCACTTGCCGTCGCTGATCAGGTGATCGTCAAGAATGAGGTCGTTCTCGTAATTCGTCCACATCCCACCAACCTTGCTGCTGTCATGCCAGTTGTCCACTGCCGTATTATCCGGCGAAATGCGGAGGGGATAGGCATGATGCACCGTGTTGATGTTGAGCCACTCGCCGCCTGTATCCTGCACCACGTTTCTTCTCACTGTGATGTAACGCGAGCCCTCGTCCAGATACAGCGCGATTCGACTGTGGTTGTCGAAAATGTAGTTCTCGGTGATGAGTGTCCCCGGGCTGGCGGACAGATTGTAAATCGCTCCGCCGTCCTGAAACAGGCGCTTGGCGTCGTGGATCCGATTGCACGCAACCACGGCATCCCGATAGGTTGTCGGCGTGCTGTAGACCCGGTTCTGCGGAAAATCGTAGCCGTGCATGTACACGCGATAATTCGGATTCCCGCCCGGATCCTGAATGCCCCATCCGTAGCCGATATCGATTGCATCGTAGGGCACGTCGGAAATGTCGTTGTGCAGAATGATCGCGCCCTGCACGTAAGTGATCAGGATCGCGCTGTTATCCCGATAATCTTTGCTCACGGCGCGAATGCGATTGTCGCGAATCACCAGCTGCCGGTTAATCTGCCGCGGATCGCGCGGATGATGCGCATCTCGCCGCGCCCCTCCGGCCAAAATCGCGCCGCCGGCATCGTCGGTAAAGACGCTGGCCTTAACGGTGATGTCGCTGGTCCCAAGGCCTGTTCCGGAGAGTGTTGCGTCGGAGTCATTTCCAATTCCGAGCGCATATTGTCCGAGATGCGCGAACACGTCGTGGTCGAAGGTGATGCGACGCGCCGCCGAAACCTGAACCGCGGCGGGCATCTGGTTCCACTCGTTGCGCATG
>JAICWZ010000028.1 GCA_025966355.1 Thermomicrobiaceae bacterium | reverse complement strand
GGGCGCTCGATCAGCTCTCGGCCGCCTCCAGCGAAGATGCCATCGCTTCGCGGATTCGCGAGACCCTTGAACCGGGCGTCGAGATGATCGGCTTCTCGCCCGAAGCGGTCGCCCGCGCGGTTCGGCGGGCACTCTCATGATCGAACGCTTTGAGGATCGCTGGCCTCAATATCGCTGGCGCCTGATCCGGGGCGAGCCGGTCGCGGCGCCGGTCAACCATGCCGTCGATGAGGTGCTCACTCGTGCGGTCGGCACCGGCCGGCGCGAGCCAACGCTCCGCTTCTGGGATCGCCGGCAACCGGAAGTCGTGATCGGACGCTTCCAGTCGGTGCGCAACGAGGTCGATGAGGACGCGGCACGCGAACTCGACATTCCGATTACGCGGCGCATCACCGGCGGCGGCGCCATGTACGTCGAAGTGCCGAACGTCATCACCTACTCGCTCTACGTCCCGCTCGATCTCGTTGCCGGCATGTCGTTCGTCGAGTCGTATGCCTTTCTCGACCACTGGGTGATCCGCGCCTTGCAATCGCTCGGCATCGATGCCTGGTACGAGCCGATCAACGACATTACGTCAAGCGGCGGCAAGATCGGCGGCGCCGCCCAGGCGCGCCGCTTCGGCGCCGTGCTGCATCACACGACGATGTCGTACGACATCAACTCCGACCGGATGCTGCGCGTACTTCGCATCGGCAAGGAAAAACTGAGCGACAAGGGGATCACTAGCGCCGCCAAGCGTGTCGGTCCGCTCCGCCTGCAAACGCAGCTGCCGCGCCAGACGATTATCGAGCGGATGATCGACGAATTCAGGACGTCTTACGGCCTCATCGACGATCAGCTCACCGAGGACGAACTGAGCGCGGCCCAGGATCTCGCCACCAACAAATTCGCCACACCCGAATGGACGTTCGCCGTCCCATAGGCATCGACCATTTCGCCTGGAAGAACGCGAAGAATTGTCTCTCGCAGAGGCGCAGAGGGCGCGGAGTTCTAAATAATTAAAGAACTCTGCGCCCTCTGCGCCCTCTGCGCCTCTGCGAGAGATATCGTTCCCTCTTACGGTGCACGTCCCACCATCAGGTTGCGAGCATTCTGACGAATCATTCTCCGGAATCGTTGACATATGACCATATCCGTGCTACGGTTTGGACGTTCTGACCGAAATACCGGCAGGCCAGCGCGAAGTGGAGGCGGACTTGGCGGACGAGTTCGAACTCGACGATCTTGATTACAAGATCATCGCCCAGCTACAGGACGACGGTCGTAAGCAGTCGACCGAGATCGCCCGTGCGCTCAACGTACCGCGCACGACCGTTGCCCGGCGGATCGACCGGCTTGTCAACGAGAACGTCATCACGATCGCCGCCTTTGCCCACGGCGATCGGATCGGTTTGCCGATCCAGGTGATGATCGAGATCTGGACCGACAACGCGCACCATGAAGCGGTGATCGACCAACTGATCGCGCTCGACGAAATCCGCTGGCTCGGCGTCGCCTCCGGCCCGTTCGACATCCTGGCCGAAGCGATGGTCCGCTCCAACCGCCATCTGCGCCAACTCCTGCTGGTCAAATTGGGTGGTATCGAGGGGCTCACGCAAGTCCGCACCGCCCACATTCTGGAGGTCCGCAAGTTCGCTTTCGACTGGGGACGGATGCGCCGGGCGGGTGAAGAAGCGGACCGCCTCGAACCCGACGAAGCGACCGGGCAAGCAAAACCGATCCCGCGATAGCGGTTAGAGCGCTTCGAGATTCCCGGGTCTTGAACGGGCCTGGCCCGTTGCAATCCTGACCGTTCAGATATAGGACGGCCCGACGATACGTCGTATGTTTCGGCACGGAGGAGATGCACCCATGAGCCAGCATCAGACTCGCAGCGATCATGCGTCTTCGCTGCCAATATCCCTCTCACGGCGCGGCTTCCTCAAGCGCGCCGGTTTCGTCGGTGGGCTCGCGCTAACCGGCGGCACACTCTCGACCTTGCTTGCCGCCTGTGGTGGAAGTAGCGATAAGACGCCGACGACCCCCTCCGGCACAACGGCTGCCAGCACGACCGCGTCCGGCTCCGGTGCCGCGACGCCATCTGGCAGTACAAGCGGGAGCTCCGGCACGCCTGCTGCATCCGCCAGCACCGCGACGACCGGCAGTGCGTCAACCGCGCCAGCCGGCAATGTCGTACGCGGCGGCACGCTCACCTGGGCGTACACATCATCGCCACAGAAACTCGATCCGATCTGGTCGCAGGCGCTGGTCGACGAAACGGTCATGGTGCCGATGATCGAGGCGCCGGCACGTGCCAATCGCGACGGTTCCGGCGTCGAACCGGCCATCGCACAGAAGTGGGATGTCTCAGCGGACGGCCTCACCTACACGCTTAACCTCCGTCCGAACGTCAAGTTCCACGACGGCAGCACCGTCACGGCCGCCGATGTCGTCGCCTCGCTGCAACGCAACAAGGCGATGGGCAGCTACATGTGGCAGCTACAGGACGCCACCAGCATCGAAGCGGTCGACGATCAGACGGTCAAGATCGTGCTCAGCGTGAAGATCGCCAGCATGCTGGCACGCCTGGCCGTTCCGGCCAACGGCGTCTTCCCGGCGAGCCAGATTCAGCAGATCGGCAAGAACGAATTCACCAAGCCGATCGGAACCGGCCCGTTCAAGCTGAAGGAATGGATACGCAACGACCACTTCACGATGGACGCCAATCCCGACTACTGGGATATGGCGCCCGGCGGCAAACCGTATCCGTACGTCGATGAGATCATCATCAAGCAGGTCGCCGAGGTGACGACGCAGGTACTGCAGGTGCAGGCTGGCCAGATCGATGGTGGTTCGGCGCCGTACAGCCAGGTCAAGGCGCTGCAGAGCGGCAACAAGGGCCAACTCATCAGTTCACCGCAGCAGCAGGTCTATTTCATGGTCGTGCAAACCACGAAGCCGCCGTTCGATGATGTCAACGTACGACAGGCAATGAGCCTCGCGCTCGATCGCAAGGTGCTTGTCGATCAGGCGACCGCCGGCACCGCGACAATCGCCAACTCCTTCTTCCCCAAAGGGACGCTCGACTGGGATCCCGACCTCAAACTCCCCTTCGATCTCGACAAGGCCAAAGAGCTGATGGCGAAGTCGAAGTACCCACAGGGGCACAAAGGCGCGAAGCTGCAGTATCCGAGCGGCGCACAAATTGGACACGATAACGCGGTACTCTGCCAGCAGATGTGGCAAGAGATTGGTATCGACCTGACGATCGAAGAGGTCGAATCCTCGACGCTCGGCGATAACTGGTACGCCAGCAACTACGAGTCGATTTCCGGCTACCAGTGGACCAATGGTATGGCCGATCCCGATCAGTTGGTGCAGTTCTTCTTCATCACGCCACGCATGAACAGCGGCTACCAACCGAGCCAGCAAGCGCAGGATCTGGTCAACCAGGCGTCGCAGGAGCTCGATCCCGACAAGCGCAAGCAGATCTACTACCAGCTGCAGCAGATCTACAACACTGATGTCGGCGGCACGATCGACCTCTACTACACGACCAACATCGCGTACATCGGCAAGAACATCAAAGGCTACTACCGCTCGCCGCTTGGCTTCCCGTACTGGTGGGAGTTCTGGCGCGCGAAGTAGAGCTCGGGGGACAAATGGGCAGAACCGCCTATGTGGTGAACCGGCTGATTCAGATGATCCCGACGATCGTCGTGCTGGCGGTGCTCGTCTTCTTGATGATCCGCGCGATCCCCGGCGATCCGGCGGTAACGTTGCTCGGCGTGCAGGCGACACCCGATAAGGTCGCCGAAATGCGCGACCATCTGGGATTGAACAAGCCGGTGCCGGTGCAGTTCGGCATCTTCGTTAAGCAGCTCTTCCATGGCGATCTCGGCACCTCGATCGTGGTGCAGGAGCCGGTCTCGACGCTGGTGCGCCAGCGACTGCCATTGACGCTCGGTTTGGTCGCATACGCCATGGTTATGGCGCTCATTATCACGATCCCGCTGGCAGTGTTGGCCGCCCTAAACCAGGGGAAGCTGATCGATCAACTGATCCGTGGTTTCACGGTCCTTGGTATTTCGACACCATCGTTCTGGATCGGGATCTTGCTCCTCATCCTCCTCGGGGTGAAGATCCCGATCTTCCCGGTCGGCGGCAGTGGGCACGGCTTTTTCGAGAATCTGAAATACCTCTTCCTGCCGGCGCTCACCATGGCGCTCGGCGTGTCGGCGGTGCTGATTCGTAATTTACGTGATTCGCTACTGACGATGCTCGCCTCGGAGCACGTGACGGTGGCGCGCGCCAAAGGCTTGAAATCGCAGGTCGTCATGGTGCGGCACGTGCTGCGCAACGCGCTCATCTCGACGATCACACTGCTCGGGCTCTATCTTGGCTGGCTGGTCGGTGGCTCGGTGATCATCGAGTCGGTCTTCGCCTTGCCCGGCATGGGGAGCATGCTTATCTCAGCGATTCTCGGACGCGACTACCAGGTCGTGCAGGGCTTCACGCTCGTCTATGCCGTGCTCGTGCTCCTCATCTACCTGCTGACCGACCTCGCCTATTCGTTCGTCGATCCGCGCATCACGTTGTAAGGGAATCTGGATGACTTCGATCGCGTCTCGATCGTTCGCCGAACGAGGGCTGGCCAAACCGACGCGCTGGTCGCTCGTGAAGCGTCAGGCACGACGTAACCCAACGCTTGTCGTCGGCATCATCATGGTCGCGGTCGTATTAATCATCGGCTTCCTCGGGCCGTTCGTCGCACCATACAGCCCGGTCAAGCAGGACTACGAGGCATCGGTGCAGGGTCCGAGCCAGGCGCACTGGCTCGGCACCGACAAGTTCGGCCGCGATCAACTCTCGCGCATCCTCTACGGAGCACGCATCGACCTCGGCGTCGGCATCATCACGGCGATCGTCCCGCTCATCATCGGCACGGTGATCGGCAGTCTCTCTGGCTACTACGGCGGCTGGATCGACACGCTCTTCATGCGGATCATCGAGATCCAGGTGGCGTTCCCGTTTTATGTCCTGTTGATCGCGATTATTGCGGTGCTGGGGCCGGGGTTGCTCAACATGTACTACGCGCTGATTCTGGTCGGCTGGGTCGCCTTCGCCCGTCTCATACGCGGTGAGGTCCTCGTCTCAAAGAATCTCGAGTATACCGTGGCGGCACGCACACTCGGCTGCACCGACCGGCGCATCATCATGCGCCATCTGTTGCCGAACGTGATCGGGCCGGCGGTGATCTTCTCGATGTCGGTGGTCGTCTTCAATATTCTCGCGGGCGCTGCGCTCGGCTTCCTCGGACTCGGCGTGCAGGCGCCGAACCCGGAGTGGGGTTCGATGGTCGCCGACGCGCGCGAGTACGTGACGCTCGCCTGGTGGCTCCCCACCTTCCCCGGCCTCGCCATCGCCATCGTCGGCATCTCGTTCAGCGTGTTGGGAGATGGTTTTTCCAATCTGATGCGGGGCGGGACTCGGTGACGAGGACTGTTTCTCGCGCAGAGACGCAGAGATTAATATAAAAAACTCCGCGTCTCTGCGTCTCTGCGCGAGATATTATTTCACCGAAACAGCGATGAACCCTTGCCGCGCTCTTTCTTGGCGGCTTCGTGGATGCGTTGCAGGTCTTCGACGGTGAAGATGTGCTCGACGAGTTCTTTGGCGGTGAAGAACTGCTCGATCAGATCTTTGCCGTTGTGCGTCGCCGATGGTTGCAGGCCACGCAGCAAGATGCCCTTCTCCAGCTGCAGGAGCACGACGTCCTGAATCCCCTTGGTGTCGACGTAGCGTCCGATGGCGCGCAGGATATCTTCGTAGCGAAAGAGATATTCCGCCGCCCCGTTCGTCGTACCGGCGTCATCACTGCTCATCGTGCCCCCAATTTACCCTGATCCTATTGCACGAACCGCCGCTTGTTCGCGACGTAGTCGACCAGAATGTACTCGCCAAGATGGTCGGGCGTAGCGAAGAAGGCGCGCCCCTTGTTGATCTTGGCCATCTCACTGACGAAACCCGCCATGTACGGGCTGCGCTCCAGCATGAACGTGTTGATTGTAATCCGCTCACGTGTGCAGCGCACGACCTCTTTGAGCGTTTCCTGCAACGTCTGATAGGTCGGCGGATAGGAAAAGCGTACTTCGGAGCCGTCGAAGTGCGCCGTCGGTTCACCGTCCGTGATGACGATGACCTGCTTGTTGCCACCCTTATGCCGGGCGAGCAGCTGGCGCGAAAGCATGAAGCCGTGCTGCATGTTCGTGCCGTAGTTGTATTCGTCCCAGCTGATATTCGGCAGCATCGATGGTTTCAACTCGGTCGCGATGTATGAGAAGCCGATGATGTAGAGATTGTCGCGCGGGAACTGCGAGCGGATGAGACTGTCGAGCGCGAGCGCGACTTTTTTGGCCGCCGTGAAGCAGCCGTTGTAGAGCATCGAACGCGACATGTCGACCATCAGCACCGTCGACGACTGTGACATCATCTCGGTCCGATAGACCTCGAAGTCGTCCGGTTGCAGGTGGATCGGGCTCCCGATGCCGTCGCGATAGACGGCATTCATGACCGTCTTGGGCAGATCGAGCAGGAACGGATCGCCGAACTCATACGGCTTGGTGTCGTCGGTCCGCTCGCCACCACGACCCGAGCGATCGAGCGCGTGCTGACCGAAGCGATCGCGCTTCAGGTCCTGGAAGATATCGCGCAGCGCGTTCTGGCCGATCTTGCGCACGCCGCGCGAGGTCAGTTCGTAGCCGCGGCGCGTCTTCTGGACGTAGCCGGCGTCTTCGAGCAGCTTGGTCAGTTCGCGAAGCTGGTTGAGATCCTGCCCCATCTCGTCGCCGAGCAGTTCGCGAATCTTCTGGTCGTCGACATGCTCCAGGTCACGCCAATCGCGCACGCCCTTGAGCTGATCTTCAACCTCTTCCATCTCGCGCAGCCGCTCCATCAGCCGCATCGCCTCACCGAGCGTCAGCTCCTCGGTGCCGCCGACGTCGAACTGCTGGCGATACGGATTGTCCGGCATCATCTGGCCGAGATTCTGCGCCAGCTGGCTCATCTGCTGCTGGATCTCGGGATCGCTCATGATGGCGTCCATCGATTCCTGCAGCTGGTGGCGCATCTCCGGCGTCATCGAATCGAGCAGGTTCTGCATCGCCGCCATCTGTTTGGCCATATGGTCGAGCAGTTCATCGAGACTGTTGATGTTCGGCCCGAAGAAGTGGCCATACTTGTGCATGAAGCGCTCGAAGTCGGGCTCGCCGCCGCGCTGGCGCTCTTCCAGCATCTCGTTGAGATCGCGCAGCATGTTGCGCATCTCTTGCATATCTTCCGGCGACATATTCTGCATCGCCTGCTGCATCCCCTGGAAGGTCTGCTGCAGCATCTGTTGTTGCAGTGAGGCGAGCAGGTCCTGGAATTTCTGGCGGGCATTCGGGTCCATGAAGTCGTAGTCGTTCAGACCCTTGATCCGCCCGGCCGGATCGCCTGGCAATTCGTCGAGCGCCTGCTGGTTGCGCTCGGCCATCCGCTCGAGCAGCTTATGGATATTCTCGTCGTAGTCGCCGGATTCATCTCCCGACTCGCCGGATTCCGAACCGGCTTCCGAGGGGTCCTGTTGCCCTGATTGCCCTTGCTGGCCCGATTGACCCTGTTGACCGTGTTGCTGTTGTTGCATCGCTTCGAGTCGCTCGCGACCTCGACGCAACCGTTCTTCGATGCCGGCCTGCTCCGTCTCGATGACCTCATCGAGTTTCTGGTTCAGGTCGTCGAGGATCGAGCCGAGGTCGTAGCGGTTCATCTCCTGCTGGCGCATCCGCTTGATGCGCTCCATCAGCTCGCGCATGCCCGGCATCTGTGTGCCGTCCGGCTGCTGCGCGCCCCAGCGGAAGAGCCGCTGCAAGGCGCGGGTCAGATCGCCGTCGGACAGCATGTCGTCAGAGATCGCGTCCATGATGGCATCGGCGTCGAACGGATTGATTTCCTGCGTGCCATCCCAGCGGGAATAGCGATAGTCGAATGGGCTCCAATGTCGTTCTGCTGCCATGTTCTGCTACCCCCGATAGCGGGTGCCACCCCCGCCGGATGCATGATCCTTGTTCAGACGCCGGCCGAGATGCAGTCCTTCGAGCACGAATTCGACCGTGGCGGCGATCGCCGCCGGATTGCCGCTGGCGCCGAGCGTCGAGGCGGCTTCACGCATTCCGTCCATGTGCGACACCTGATGGACATACTCCATGGCCGGCATCATGTCCGACGTCTCGACGACCAGGCCGTTCTCGAAACCGAGCACGAGCCCATCGAAATCGCGCGCCGAAAAGTGCCGGTTGAAGGTCGTGAGAATCGCGCCCTGGATCAGCTTGTCGACGACGCGGTCTTCCTGGGCGTCGCCCATCGCCTCCAGCTCGATCTTGCCGCTGGTTGAGGCGATGGCGGCATGCAGATCGCTGATGCGCGGCACGGCGTTCTTTTCGTTGAGACGAATGGCGCGCTTGACCGCGTTGCTGACGACGTTCTCGTAGTTGGCGATCGACATACGCACGCTGACGCCCGAGCGCTGGCTGACATCGTGGCTGCGCCGCGCCAGGTGCGTAATCTCGGCGATGACGTCGCGCATGTAGTCCGGCGTCATCACCTCGATACCGTCGGTGGCGAAATGCGTCCGCTCCTGCTCCATGATGTCGACCTCTAGCTCGATCGAGGTCGGGTAGTGCGTGCGAATCTGCGAGCCGTAGCGGTCCTTGAGCGGCGTGATGATGCGACCACGATTCGTGTAATCCTCCGGGTTGGCGCTGGCGACGACGTAGACATCGAGCGGCAGCTGAATACGATAGCCGCGAACCTGGACATCGCGCTCTTCCATAATGTTGAGCAGTCCGACCTGAATGCGCTCGGCCAGATCAGGCAGTTCATTCAAGGCGAAGATGCCGCGATTGGTGCGCGGGATCAGGCCGTAGTGAATCGTCAGTTCGTCGGAAAGATAGCGCCCTTCGGCGACCTTGATCGGGTCGACCTCACCGATCAGGTCGGCGATCGTCGTATCCGGCGTCGCCAGCTTTTCGGCGTAGCGCATCGACCGCGGAATCCAGGTGATCGGCGTCTGGTCGCCCTCCGCCTCGATCCGCTCGCGGGCGAAGCGGCTGACCGGTTCGAACGGATTGTCGTTGATCTCGCTGTCGGCGACGATCGGCACTTCTTCGTCGAGCAGGTTGATCAGGCCACGCGCCATGCGCGTCTTGGCCTGACCGCGCTCGCCGAGAAAGATGACGTCCTGCCCCGAAAGGATGGCGTTCTCCAACTGCGGGATGACCGTCTCTTCGTAGCCAAGGACATTCGGGAAAATCGCTTCGCCCGAGCGAAGCTTCTCGATCAGATTCTTGCGCATCTCCTCACGCACCGGTCGGACCTGGTAACCGCTTTCGCGGAGTTCGCCGAGCGTACGCGGCTTGCTCATGAAAAACATGCCCCTTCGTTAGGTGATTAGAAGTTTGGAGGAATTAAGCCGGCGATCGCACAGGACATCGGCAATTTGGCTTCCTTCGATGTCCTGTAATCATACGACCGGGTGCCAACCTGTCAATTTCACGACCGGCGTCGGGATGGCGATTACGTCGCCGCGAAGCGCCGGATCGCATCGCGCACGTGCTCCGCGTATTCCGACTGCTCCGGATGATCCGCCGAATCCGTGCCCGCGTTTTCGCGCACCAGGTGATCGAGGAACTGCTCGCGCCGCGCCAGCTGGGTGATCGCCTCCTGACGGGGCAGCCCAAAGCGATCGGTGAGGAGCCCGATCAACTGACCCGGTCGCGTCACCAGCGGGCCGAGCAATACGTCGCGCTCGGCGATCGAGGCGATGCGCAGGTCGCCGTCATCGGTCGCCTCGATCGTCTCGACGCGCATCAAGCGACGCAGGAAACCGGCCGAACGGCTGCCGCCGCCGAGCGTCAGGACGAAGTCGATGCAGCCCAGGTGCGCACGCGGCACCTCCAGCGGGTAGGCGGTCAGCAGTTTGACCATGGCAGCGGCGCCATCACCGTGCACCGTCGTCGCCAACGGATAGCCGAGCATCGCGGTCTCGAAAAGGCGCGCGACGCCCGGACCCCAGAGGTAGGTGGGAAGGTTGTCGCTGATCTCGTTACAGAGGAGATAGGTCGTGCGCGGGTCCTTCGACTCGACAAAGTCGAAGCGCTCGTACCAGCCACGCAGGAAGAGCGGCTCCGTCTCAGGTGGCAGGAAATCAAGCAGCGCCGTTAGCAACGTTGTCTTGCCGGCATCTTGCAGCGTCGAGGTGATGACGAAGGAGGCGCGGCGTTCGACGACCAGCCAGAAGAAGGCGGCGATGCGCGCATCGAGATTGCCGTTACGCACCAGGTCGACGATCGTAAACGGCTGCTCCGGGCTTGGGCGGTGGCCCCACCAGCCAAACGGTTCGCCGCGATCGCCGGCGTTCTGCGCCACGCGCTGCCCCCAGTTTCCGGAATACCTGTTCAATCGCCCGCTCCAGCGACCGTTCAGGTATACCCGATCGAGGGAGGGTGACGCTATGCCCGAAACCGCTGCGCAGACGAACACGCCTCGTGCATGCGCACATCGGCCGGGTTTGATCAATCAAACCCCTACGGCGTAGAGGCGTGATTCATCACGTCCGGCGCGCCGTTCAGGCGGCGCCCGTCCTCCTCGCGGCACCGCCGGCGCCGTCACCCGGCCAGCAGTTGCTCCCGCAGCGTCGCGAACATCCAGGCCTCGGCGTCGCCGAAGGTCCAGCCGTAGTCGCGGGTGAGCGTT
>JAICWZ010000446.1 GCA_025966355.1 Thermomicrobiaceae bacterium | reverse complement strand
CAAAACGTTCGACGACGGTGTATACCGGACCCTCGCGCCGTAAATCGCTCCGGATCAGCGAACAATGATCGACTTCGAAACGGAGCGGTGTCAGACGTGCGAAGCCGGCGAAATGGCGTTCAACATCGCGAATCGTGGCGATCTCTTCCGGCCGAACCCGCGCCAGCGTCATGTGCGGTCGAAAGAGTCGCGTCTCCGGCTCGACCCCGTACGCTCGGCTTTCGCGTTCGATATCAGCCGCGAGGCGAGCGAGCGTGTCCGAGCGATCCTCCACACCGAGCCAGATGACCCGCGGCCTCCGTGCGTTCGGAAAGATGCCCGCGCCGGCGGTGCTCAGGTCGAACGGCCGTGTCTCGTGAATCGCGACTCGCAACCGCTCAATCAAACCGGGCACCGAATCGACCGGTTGGTTCCCGTAGAAGCGAAGCGACAGGTGGAGCGCCTCGGGGCGTACCCAGCGTGCGCGCCAGCCGTCCGCTTCGAGCGCGCGCCGTAGCTCAAGCGCTCGTTGCTTGACTTCGTCCGGAACGTCGATGGCGACAAAAAGCCGCCAGACCTCATCTTTGGCGGCGTTCGGCCCATCCATGGCGCGCTCCCTACGTCGTCCGAAATTATACTTGCCGTGACGAACGTACCGCTGAGACCAACGCGCGGCTCTTCGTCAGGAACTGAGGTCCACTATGCCGAACAGCGGGCCGGCCGCGAACTCTTCCGCCGCTGGTCGCGCGACCGAAATGGCGCGGTCATCGAGTCGCAGGTCGGGAGTTGCTCCGAAGGCTTTGAACGCCTGAGCGATGCACTGAGACCGTTGGAGCGATCGATCGACGTCGGTGCAAGCCATTGGCGCGCGTATCCGGCGGCCGAATTCGTTGATCTGGCCGCGCGCACCATCCGCGAAAACCCGGCGATCACGCATTGTGATAACGAGAACTGCAGCCGCTGCAACGACGCGGTTCTCGGTGGGCCGCTCGGGATTGACATGATGGTGTAACCGTCATGCGATACCTCCGTCCGGTGTTTATTGACGGGCTGTCCTGCGGGCTCCTGATCCTGTTGACTGTGAACACGTTACGACACGCCCGCGTTTGTCCACCCGCGGAGGCCATGCGAACGGCTGCGCGCTTGCGAGGATTGTTGTAACCACGCTGTTACACTCGGGTGCTACTTCTGGAGAGAACAGCGATGACGACGAATGACGGCTACGGACTTGAAATATGCGACGGCGGACGCACCTGAATCAGCGTTGGTCGAGATTTAGTGGTCTCGTTGCGATGCTGATGCTCCTGTCGGCGTGCAGCATCATCAATACCAGTCGCAGCACGCCGCAGCCAACCGGGACCACCTCGGCTATCACAGCCAGCCCCGCCACGACACCACCGGCCAGTTCTACTGCGAACCTCGCGGGGATTCACAAAATTCAGCATGTGATCGTGATCATGCAGGAGAATCGCTCGTTTGACTCCTACTTCGGGACCTACCCTGGGGCGGACGGTATCCCGATGCAGAATGGGGTGCCGACCGTCTGCGCCCCCGATCCGGCGACGGGCGAGTGCGTCAAGCCCTACCTCGACCATCAGGACGCCAATGGTGGTGGGCCGCACGACGCGGTCAACTCGCCGGCCGACGTCGACGGCGGGAAGATGGACGGATTCATCGCCCAGGCAGAGCGGGGTGCGCGTGGCTGCTTCGATCCGACCAACCCAGCCTGCACGAATAGCACCGCCCCCGACGTGTTGGGCTACCACACCCAGAGCGATATCCCTAACTACTGGGCCAACGCTCAGCATTTCGTATTGCAGGATCATCTGTTCGAGTCGGTCCACTCCTGGAGCTTTCCCTCGCACCTCTTCCTCATCTCTGGCTGGTCTGCTAATTGCAGCAATCCGGACGACCCGATGAGCTGTCAGAGCCAGCTCGACCCGCAGGACCGAACGGCGAAGGAGCCAGCCCCGTTTGCCTGGACCGATTTGACCTACCTGCTCAATAAGAATGGGGTCAGCTGGGACTGGTACCTCGATCACGGCGCACAACCGGTTCAGACTACCGGATTGGCTCGTGCAGCCGGGGTGCCGAAGATCTGGAACGTGCTGCCCGGCTTCAGCGACGTTCACCAGGACCAGCAGCAGGGCAACATCCAGGAACTGACGGCCTTCTATACCGCAGCCAAGAACGGGACCCTGCCGGCAGTTTCCTGGATTCTGCCCGATGACGCCGACAGCGAGCACCCGCCGTCGCGGGTCAGCACCGGTCAAAGCTACGTCACGAGCGTTATCAACGCGGCGATGAGCGGCCCCGATTGGGATAGCACTGCCATCTTCTTGACCTGGGACGATTGGGGTGGCTTTTACGACCACGTGGTACCGCCAACGGACGATCAGCTCGGCTATGGGATTCGCGTGCCGGGGCTGGTGATCAGTCCCTACGCCAAGGTCGGCTACATCGACCACCAGACACTCAGCTTCGACGCCTATCTCAAATTTATCGAGGATGATTTCCTCGATGGT
>JAICWZ010000459.1 GCA_025966355.1 Thermomicrobiaceae bacterium | reverse complement strand
TCGGTCGAGAGCCGCAGCGCCTGCAGGAACGAACCCTCAACCACCACACTGTTCGTGCCGGCCATCGTGTCGACCATCCAGATCCCCGGCCGGCCACCGTCCGGCGTTCGCCCGAGTGCGACGACGTGCTGACTGTCGAGCAGCCACAGCATCGCCGACGCGTCAAACTCCAGCAGCGCCTTCGCATGACTGCCGTCGATTCCGGCGCTCCAGAGTCGAACGGTGCGCGGAACCAACGAACTGACCTGCTTCACGCCCAGATCTTCAAGCCAGGCGACGTGCTTTCCATCCGGAGATATCCAGGTCAGCACGCCACCGTTCTTGATGGTCGAGACGAGCGAACCATCCAATCTCCGGATTTCGGTCTGGCCAGTAGATCGATCTGGAAACGCGATGAGGCCGGTAGACGACGGAATGCCGAAATTGGGCGAGATAAATTGCCGGGAGCCGGATGCCACATCGACTACCCACGCACCCGCTGCGCCCGATAACGGCGAGTCGAAGACCAGTAGATGTTGTGCGTCAATCCAGCTGAAAATCCCGCAGCACCGCGCCACGCTCCCTTCCGCGATGATCGTCCGAGAGACCGGTGTCGCGGACGGAGTCGCTGGTGCAGTGCTCGCATTCACCGTTGTTGGTGTCGCGACCGCAGGCGTCGCGTTACGCACCGGTGGAGCACTCGGAGTCGGCAGTTGTCCCTGCCGCGTGGCGGAGATCGAGGGCGCTCGCTCGACGGCAGACGTCGTGGTCGCGCGCTGCCCGCCCGAACTCCATGGGGCACTGCATCCGATGAGCATCACCACGCTCACAATCAGGACGATCAGTCTCAGCTTGGTGGCCATGCCGTGCCCTGCTGATTGAGGATCGGGCCACCAAATCGTGTATCCGGTTGCTGTTGGTTGGTCATCCATCTCCCCGGTTCCGCGCTGAACAATTCAAACCGCGTACCGTCGGTCCCCGCGCCGATGGTCAACCTGCGCCAATCGGCGTCGATGAGCGGAACGGGGTTCACCGCCACGCTCATCCCCGTTCGGCGAATTTCGAGGTGGAGATGCGACGCCTGGTTGCAATTCGGCGTCACCGGATCACCGCTGGCGCCGATCACGTCACCTCGAGATACACGCTGTCCTACCCGAAGGTTCGATCGTCGCATGAGATGACCGTAAAGCGACAGATATCCATCTCCATGGTCGATGACGACGTTGTGCGGCGGCGCGCCGTAGGGACCGTCGACGGCGAAGATGACCCCATCCCCGATCGCGTGGACCGCTGTGCCGCAGGGAGTGGCGAAGTCGATACCGAAATGAATTCCTTGGCCCTGGCTATAAATGTCGTCAAAATTTCGGTGTGCCCAGACCGTTGAGCCATACCACTGTGCTACGTACCAGGTTGACGGGTCTGGCGAACCGGACAACGGCAACGAGAATGGCGGGGTGGCAGCCGCTGATCGTTCGAACGGGATCGTCGCCATCATAATGAGGAGGAGACAGAGGAAGACGACATTGCGAGATCCGCAACTTCGTTCCTTATTCTTTCGCGCGGGCCGCTGGCGGGCGCGCATCCCAATATCCTCCGCCAACCGAAAAACCCGACTGTGTCGCGAACGGCGACGTGCGTGAGCGTCTTGACACCTGATTCGAGCTGATGATAGCATTCACTCCGCCAAGCACGGAGGCGTGGTGTAGTGGCCTAACATGCAGCCCTGTCAAGGCTGAGACCGCGGGTTCGAATCCCGTCGCTTCCGCTCAGGAATTCAATATCAACCGGCGATGCAGTAGCATCGCCTTTTTTGTTCGGGCGGAGCGGCGAATCTGCACTACGGGCGACCGTCGATCAGCGCGTCAATCGGTCGCCTCGTCAAGGCTTGTAATGAGATTTCACATCTCAGTTCGAGTCAAAAAGCAACGCTTCGAGCGTCGAAAGCAACCATTCGCGGTAGCGTGGGATGGGCCAGTCTTGCGCCTTGACGAAGAGCCGAAATGCTTCGGGGCTCGTCAAGGCCCACATGACGTCGGACGCTTCGGATGCGGACAGGCCCGGCTTGAGTGCGCCGCTGCTCGCCCATTTGTGAACGAATCCGGCTTGACCTTCTCGCCGGCGGCTATCGCCTTCACGTGCGAGGGCGGCC
This sequence comes from Thermomicrobiaceae bacterium, assembly GCA_025966355.1. Lineage (GTDB taxonomy): Bacteria > Chloroflexota > Chloroflexia > Thermomicrobiales > Thermomicrobiaceae > CALAGB01. Next base: position 342 of record JAICWZ010000459.1, on the reverse strand, counting down.
AGTTCTGGCTCGGAACGACCTGCGTCTAACGCGATGTCGATGACATCGGCTCCGCGCTCGTAGAAACGCATGTTGAAGTCGATAACATGCGCCAGTTGCGTGCGTGGATCGGTCGAGGCCCAGGCAGCCTGAATCTCACCGACGAGATCCGCGACGTCTTCCATTTCGTCGAGAAGCGCGAAGAGAACGGCCTTTTTAGAGCCGTAGGTCGCATAGAACGTCTGGACAGCCAATCCCGCGTCTTGGGCGATCGATTGAATCGTCGTCGCCGCATAACCGTTTTGAGCGAATAGCCGCCTCGCGCTCGCGGCGAAACGCGCGCGCGTTGCATCGGCCTGTTCG
>JAICWZ010000120.1 GCA_025966355.1 Thermomicrobiaceae bacterium | reverse complement strand
ATCGCCGCCGATTGCCTGCGCGGCGCCGAGTTCCTGCAGAGCCGCGCTGAAGTCGATCAGTCGCGCATCTGCCTGCTCGGTGACGACCTGGCGGTCATCACGGCGGCGCGCAGGCCGAACGTCGCGCTTGCTCAGGTCGCCGGTCTGGCTTTCTATCGCATGATGGAAGCAGCCGCGCGCACCAGCGCCTACCCGTTGGAAGAGATCAACGATTACTTGCGCATGTATCCCGAAAAGCGCGATGCCGTCGCCCGCACCGTCTCGTTCTTCGATCCGCAGCGCCACGCGCCCCGCGTCACCGCGACAACGCTGCTCAATCTCGGCGCCGAAGGCTCGACCAGCGGCGCCTCCTGGCAGGAACCGCTCGCCAGCGCGCTCGGCGGTCCGGTCGAACGCTACGAACTGTCCAACGAAGGCGGCACCGACCACGACTGGCTCGACGCCTGGACAGCCACGAAGTTCGGCGTCGAACCGATGTCCAAGTTCATCCGCGAGTTTGCGTAACGTCATCGCGGTATGCGAAATGATCGATCGGCGCAGCGTCGTCCGTCGGGGAGGAAACAGACTCCCGCGACGGACGACGAACGGAGACGCAGAACGAAGGTGGGGAGCGTTCTAGCGCGACAATGAATGGTCGAGTGTGGTGTTCTCCAGCGTGGCGAGCCGCACCGCTTCCGATTCCAGCCGCGCGCCGGTCTGAGCGCAGCCCTGGTTACAGCTGTACGTGACGAGCGCTTCGCCAACGATGTTACCCGCCCGGAAGACGACCGCATCCGTCCCATAGCCGGAGGCATCGATGAAGTAACTGGCGCTCTCATTCCCGATATTCGTGGCATCCCCATCGCGTACGGCCGCGTTCGGGGCAGGAAGCGGTACCGTCGATTTCACATCATCATGCATGGAGGCAAACGCTTGACGGGCGCCGTCGGTATGCTGATAGACGGAGACGCGACAGAGCGCGGAGAAGTACGGAGTCGATTGCCGCTCCCCGGCTTCCGCGGTTCGGAGGGCCGCGACGGTCCCTGCCGGCAGCGTCTGTTGTTGCTCTTTGGTCTGTGCGGATGGCGGAGAGAATGACCATTGACTGTAGGCACCGGTGACGTAGCCCCAGGTCATTAGCTCCTGTGCGCGCTGCGTCGGGTCACCACTGCCCGCTGCGGCGTCTGTCGCGGTGCCCAGCACCCCATCACCATCGGCGACGAAGTTCGCGGGCAGCGTGCTGGCGTCGAAGCAGAGATGACTCGGATCGATACCGGTCACGGAGAAGTCGGCATCGACCGGCGTTGCCACCGTTGTAATCACGGCGCTGGCTGGCGCGCTGGTTGAACTGTACGTGGTGGTCATGCTGGTCGTGCGGTCACCATTGCCACACGCGACGACGCCGGTGAGCAAGATCAATCCCGCAAGCAGGCTGGCGAACCATGCGCTCCGTCGTACCGACATCGCGGACACCCTACCTCCTGAGAACGACGTACACGCTCCTCGAGAACCCGGGCATCGAAACGAGTGGTCAGCATCCGTTGTGTCGTGCGGTTACCATAAGCGCAGGGGAATCAGCGTGTCGAGAGCCGGTTGACGCAATCATCTGACAATAACTGAACGTTTCCACAATCGAGAATGCCTTCGTGTTGTTGCTGGCGCGGGTGCCGACGCATGACTTCTCCCCTCTCCCGCGCGGTGCGGGAGAGGGGTCGGGGGTGAGGGCGGCTACCCTCTAATGAAAATGCGGCGAGGGCGGGGTGTCGGTGCGGCGGCCGAGGTAGGGCAGTTCGCCGGCCTGGACTTCGAGGTAGATCACATCCCAGAGGCGGTTGCCTTTGAGGTGCGCCTGCCGCTGGCGGCCAAACTCACGGAAGCCGACGCGCTCGTAGGAGCGCAATTCCGAGAGATTGAATTCGTAGGTCATCAGGAAGAGCGTTTCAAGCTTGAGCGCCGTGAAGGCGTACTCCAGCATCAGCCGGCCCGTTTCGGTGCCATAGTCGCGTGACTGGCTGGCGAATTCTCCAATGTGCAGGAAGAACTCGGCCGACTGATCGTTCGTGTCGATATCGATCAGGCCGGTAATGCCGATTGGCCGGAGCGTTTTCAGCTCGTAGATCGTAAACCAGGCGTGTTCATCGGTCAGCACCAGTTCGTCGTACCAGGGGCCATCCTCATCCAGCAGGACCGCCCAGGCATCACCCGACATCGCGCGCAGGGCGAAGAAGCCGTCGCGCCAGCGACGATAGACCGGGAGCAGATCTCGCCGGAGCGGACCAAGCGCCACCCGGCTTCCGATGATATCGAACGTCAGCTTTATCTCGTTCTGCATGTCCGGTTGGCCGCCATCTCGCTGCAAGCCAGCTATCCCTTCTGGTTCTCTCACTCGACCGAGCGGAGCGCACCGCCCGATCACCATCAGCTTAACCGCGTTTGCGCTCGTGCGCACCCCCTCCAATGGTTGGGGTTCATCCTGCCCGTTCGTCCATCCGTCCTCTTGCAGGATATGACCTGCGGGCTGTTCGTTCGTGTAGCCTGGCTACGACGCCGTCAAAAATTCAGCCACTTCAGCCACGAACTCATCCGGTCGCTCGCGATGAATCGTGTGACCGGTATCGTGAAACTGTACCAAGCGGCAGCGCCCATGTGCCGTCCTTGCTTCGCGGGCAGCCACCACTGAAAGCGCCCCACCGTGCCGCGGATCGGCCTGCAACAGGAGGATCTGGTGCGACAGTCGCCCCAATATCTCGGCAAATCTGTCGCCGTCCATCCCGCACAACTCCATCAGGGCAAGAAACGGTCCATCGGCCGTGGCACGCAACCACTCGGTTTCACGCCGCAATTCTTCCTCGCTCAGGCCGGGGTGAATGCCATGCAACGCGATGTACGTTTGCTGGGCTGTGCAGTGCTTGGCGCTGAGCAAGGCACCGAGCCAGGTGCGCGTATGATCATCACGCTCCGAGGGCGGATCTTCCAGCACCACGCGGCGCACGCGCTCCGGCGCCACCGTCGCCAGTTCCAACGCGATCAGCGCGCCGAGTGAATGCCCAAGCACGTCGGCTTGCTCGATCTCTAGCGCCTCGAGCAGCCCGATGGCATCGTTCGCGTAATCACGCAATGCATAGCCGCTGTCCGGCCCATCGCTCCGGTAATGGCCGCGCAGGTCGGGCATGATGAGCCGGGCGTGGTCCGACAGCGCCTCGGCCACCGGCTGCCAGCACTCGGCCCGATCGTAGAGGCCGTGGAGCAGGAGCAACGGCGGCTTATCCGACGCCGCGCTGTCCAGCACACGCAGGCGGATGCCGTTCGCGGTCACGCTGCGCTCATGCAGGTTCGAGCCGATTTTCATCGTTTCCACGGTCGCAGCCTCCATCCTAAAACGACGATCGACGCGATGGTCTGCGTGCCCGGCCGACGGTGTGGCGTGCCGATGGACGTTCGCTCAGTCCACCGTCGCCCTACCGAAAGAGGAGTTCGCGTTCGAAGTCGTCGGAGCGGCCGAGGCCGAGCGCCTCACGCGCCTCAGCGACGACGTAGAGCGAACCGGTGGCGCAGATCAAGCTCTCTGGAGCGCTCGACTGCGCCAGGTCGAGCGCCTGGGCGACGCCGGCGGCGGTCGCGATGTGCGGCACCGGCGGCTCGAGCGCTTCGGCCGCCGCCACGATCCGTCCGGCCGCGGCCGCGCGCGGATGCTGCGAGGCGGTCGCGATCAGCAGGCTCGCGCGCCTGGCCAGAATCCGAACCATCTGCTCGACATCCTTATCCTGCGCGATGCCGAGAATGAGCGTCAGCGGCCGATCCGGATAGCGTTCAGTCAGCGTCGCGGCCAGTCGCTCGGCCGAATCGACGTTGTGCGCGCCGTCGACAATTACGAGCGGCTCAGATCGCACGATCTCGAAGCGACCGGGCCAGTTGACCGTGCGCAGCCCCTCGCGCATCGTCGCTTCGGGGAGCGCGAGACCGTCGCGATCGAGCAGCCAGCAGGTGGCGAGCGCCGTCCCCGCGTTCTCGACCTGATGCCGCCCAACCAGCGCCGACTGTAAATCATCGTAGCGCCCCCATGGCCCTTCGGCAACAAACGACGCCGCGTCGCCGCTCGTTTGCCAGTCGCGCCCAGCCAGCAGCACCTCGCAACCCCGTTCGGCGGCGATCCCTAACAGCGTGTCGCGCGCTTCATCCCGCTGCGGCGCGATGACGACCGGACGCCTCGGCTTGATGATGCCGCCTTTCTCACTGGCGATCTCTTCCAGCGTGTCGCCGAGAATGCGGGTGTGATCGAGGCTGATCGACGTGATGACCGAGACGTGCGGATCGAGCACGTTGGTCGCGTCGAGCCGGCCGCCAAGCCCGACCTCGATCACCATCAGATCGACCGGCGCTCGCGCGAAGGCAAGGAAGGCAAGCACGGTCGAGATCTCAAAGGCGGTCGCCTCACCCCACTCCGGCTTCTCCTCCGCGAGGCGCGCATTGAGCGGCGCGATCTCGGCGGTCAGATCGGCGAACAGCTGCTCAGCGATCGGCGCGCCGTTTAACTGAATGCGTTCGCGAAAGGTGTGCAGGTGCGGCGAGGTGTAGAGCCCGACGGTGCGGCCGCTGGCGCGCAGGATCGACGTAATGAACGCGGCCGTCGAGCCTTTCCCCTTGGTTCCGGCGATGTGGACGGCCGGTCGTTGCGCCTGCGGGTTGCCGAGCGCCTCGAGCAGCCAGGCGGTGCGACGCAAGCCAACCGTTTCGGCATCGAACGGATTGGCGACGAAGCCGCGATCGTAGCCCGAACGCTCGATGATGTAGGCAATCGCCTGTCGATAATCCATCGTCACGAGTCGACACTCCATATCGAACGGATAGGGCCGATTCCCCGAGAAATATGGTATCTTGACAGCCACGGAACGCCACCGGGTCGGCCCGGACCGGCATGCATTGCAGACGAAACGGAAAGACCCACCGTGCTCTTTGGCAGTGATTCCAACCTCAATCTCGCCCAGGCGCTCTTCGATCTCGGCGGTGTCGAGATCGGAGATTTCAGCCTCGGTCCGACGGCCGGTCGATCGCCGATCTACATCAACCCCCGCGTGTTGATCAGCAACCCCTCGGTCCTTCGTAGTATCGCACGTCTCATCGATCGGGAGATTCAGGCCGATCAGGTGCGGCGCCGCCCGCGAATGGAAAGCTTCGGCGCGGTAGCGGGTGTGCCGATGGGCGGTCTGCATCTGGCGACGGCCTATTCATTGACCAGCGACACGCCGCTCATCTACGTGCGCCCGGATGGCGAAAAGCAGCAGATCGAAGGGCGCGTCATCCCCGGCCAGACGGTGCTGATCATCGACGACCTCATGACCGGCGGCACCAGCATCCTCACCACGGCACGCACGCTGGAACAGCACGGCCTGACGGTGCGCGACGCGATCGTCCTGATCGACCGCGAGCAGGGCGGCAGCGAACGGCTGCACCAGCACGGCTACCGCGTCATGCCGATCCTACGCCTCAAAACGATGCTCACCTACTACTTCGAATCCGGCCTCATGGACAACAAGCACTACCACGAAGCGATGGACTACCTGGAGCGGACCAAGCGGGGCAGCGAGGAGTAAGCCGCCCTCACCCCCGGCCCCTCTCCCGTGCCGCACGGGAGAGGGGAGATATATGCGTACGTTCGCACGTTCCATCCGCGTGATTCGCGCCCGGCGCCCCGCCCGGGATTCGAAATCCCGTGCGAGGCGTCGCAGGAACGCGCCGAAGCTCACCACCCAAGCACCTGACCCACCACCCGCTCCATCACCGCCTCCGGCTCGAGATCCAGCGTCGTCGTGCGCCAGGCGATGAAGCCGTCGGGCCGCACGAGCAGCGCGCCGTTCTCGCCAATGCCGAGTGTGGTGCGAAATGCGCCGGCGGGATCGGTGATGTGATCGCCGAGGCGGTAGGTGGCGAGATCGAGAGCGCGGCGCTGGGCAACGCGTTCGGCGGCGGAGCACCAGGCGGCGCCGGAGGTGGCCGCGAACAGGGTGAAGCGCGAATCGGCAAGATCGAGCGATGAAGCGCGTTCTCCATCGCGCTCGATCCAGGCGTGCGGCAGGCGGCTACCGGGTGAGCCGTCGAGATCGAGGGCGACCTCTTCAAGCGAGGGGCGGTTGGGATGCGGGTCAATGATTGCGGTTGACGCGTAACGATCGCCGAGGTGGACGACGAGTGGATGGGCAATGCCGCGTTCGATCCGCTCGGCGACGCGCGTCTGATCGAAGTGCAACT
>JAICWZ010000556.1 GCA_025966355.1 Thermomicrobiaceae bacterium | reverse complement strand
CGGCCCGTGTGCTGCGCAACACAATGGCGCAAGTCGCGCTTCTCCGTCCCGATGTTCGGAGCGAGGCGGCGCGTGAAGTCATGGCCGAGCTCCTTACGATGGAGGAGCCGCGCAAGCGAATCGCCGCGATGCAGTCTGGGCTGAACATTCGCTATGACTTCGGTGAGGGCCATCCGCTCCTCGGGCGCCGCATGTCCGATCTCGATCTGCTTACCAGTCATGGACCGCTGCGAGTCTTCACGCTGCTGCACGACGCCCGGCCGGTACTGCTCAATCTCGGTGCGCCCATCAACGTCGACATCACGCCGTGGGCCGATCGGATAAAGCTGATCGATGCCAACTACGATGGCACATGGGAGCTTCCGGCACTCGGTGCGGTTCCGGCTCCAACTGCCGTGCTGATTCGCCCCGATGGTTACGTCGCCTGGGTGGGCAACGGCTCGGATTTGGGGCTTGTTGAGGCAGTCACCACCTGGTTCGGACCGCCAAGTCCGGCGTAACCTGCAGCTCCCAGAGACGAAATACCGGCACTAATAGTCGAACAGGCGCTGGGCGATCGTCTTTCGCGCCGGCGCGCGGCCGGTACGCTCGATCGTGCGATTCAATTTGTGGCGGCTGTAGGTGACCATCCGAACGCCCATCCAGCGGAGTGGTTCCGACTCCCAGTTGGGCGACTGATGGCTCGTCATCGGCAGATGCGTCAGCGCCGAATCGGTCTCGGTAATCAGGTCGGCCAGCACGCGGCCCGAGAGATTGGAGGTCGCGACACCCTCGCCGGTGTAACCGCGGCCGGTCGCGACGCCATTGCTTCGGTCGTAGGCCATCGTCGGCATGCGATCACGTGGGATGCCGAAGACACCGCCCCAGGCGTGGGTGAAATGCACGTTCTTGAGCATCGGGAACCAGTCGATCGTGGCTCGACGCGCATGTTCGAAGATATCTTCGTGGTGATCGAGCGCGTCGGTGATCCGGGCCCGAAATGGGTAGCGGGCGCGATAGGCGCCAAAGGCGATACGTCCGTCGGCGGTATGGTTCAGATAGCCGCCGGTCGTGCCAGAGCCGCCGACCACCTCGCGGCGTTCCCAACTGATCTGCAGCCATTCGTCGGTGCTGAGCGGTTCGGTGATGACGATGTGCGACGTGAACGGCATGATCTGGCGCTGGAGCCTGGGCAAGCGCGACAGATACGCTTCACCGGCCAGAACGATCACCCGCGCGTTGACGTCGCCGCGCTCGGTGATCAGTTTCGGCGCCAAGCCGGTCACGTAGTCAATGACGCGCGTCTGCTCGTAGATCGTGCCGCCGTGCCGCTCGACGGCACGCGCCAGACCACGCGCCAGGCGCGCCGGTTGGACAGTTGCGCCCTCCTTGTTCCAGAAGGAACCGACCGAACGCGCGACGTTCATATGTTCTTCGGTCTGCTCCTGATCGAGCAGCTCATAGTGCGCTTCTAACCCGATCGACTTGAATTCATCGTAATGCTCGCGAATGCGCTCGAGTTGGTCAGGCGAGCGGGCGATCTCCAACGAGCCGGACTTCCGGTAGTGCGCGTCGATCCCTTCGGCTTCGCAGACACGACCGACATCATCGACGGAATCGTACATTGCCTGCTCAACCGCGCGGGCGCTCTCAAGGCCGTACGTCCGGCGCAGTTCGCCCGGCGAGACGGGAAAGCCGGAGAAGCACCAGCCCCCATTGCGACCCGACGCCCCGAAACCGGCGATTTCCGCCTCGACCACCGCGACCTTGAGCGACGGGTCGCGACGCAACAGGTGATACGCCGTCCAGAGGCCGGTGAAACCCGCGCCCAGAATCGCTACATCGACCGTGACCGAACCGT
>JAICWZ010000586.1 GCA_025966355.1 Thermomicrobiaceae bacterium | reverse complement strand
GGACCGGGCAGCCTGGCATCAGTCGGGATGCTCGCCGAGACGCAACAGTACGTCTCGAACATCATGGCGATTCGCTCGTACATCCTGCTCTACGGCACACCGCCGTACTAAGCGGCGACGAGCATTACGCAGAGTCCCCAGTCCTCGTCATCGTTCGCTGGAGTCCCCCCGCGAACGATGTACTTCTCACGAAGAGGGGCTGTCGCGACGGCGACGGCCCCTCTACTTTGTTCATGTATCGATACACCGCGTCATTCGACGATCGTGAGCAGCTCATCGAGGCGCTGGATTACCGGCGCGCGTCCGTCGGATTGCTTCGTGCCGCGTCGATCGAGCAGTACCGCACGCATACCCACCCCGAGCGCGCCATCGATGTCGGTCGCGACATCGTCGCCGACGTGGATGGCGCGCGCCGGTTCGACAGCCGCGATTTCGAGCGCGCGCTCGAAGATCGCCGGAGCCGGTTTCTCTTGACCGAGGAACTCCGAAATGACCCAGTAGCCGAGATATTCGTCGAAACCGAGCGCCATCAAGACCTTCGGCATAGCGGGCCAGGTGTTCGACACCGCCGCGAGCTTGAGCCCACGGAGCCAGAGTTCGCGCAGGGCTGGTAGCGCGTCGTCGTAGGCGACGTACATGCGCGGCGAGTCAAACGCGTGCTTCACGGCCTCTTCGGCGCGCGCGAGATCAGCATCCGCCACACCGGCGCAACGCAACACGTCGGCGATGTAGCGGCGCCGGCGCGCCTCACCCGCCTCGACAGTCACGCGATGATCGGCACTGATCGTCTCCCGCCGGTGGGCGACCGCCCGTCGTCGCGCGGCACTCAGTGCCTCCTCAATACGCGCTGCATCGACGGTCACGCCAACCTCATCGAGCACCACACACCACTCGTGCACCTGATCGGGCCGAAAGGTGAGCAAGGTGCCACCGATATCAAACGTCACCAATTCGACCGCGAAACAAGGCGTCGACATGCTCAAAAACCTCTCAACCGCGAGCGAGTATTCGTCCTCCCCGCTCAGATCATTCCGTATGGTCGGCCGGCCAGGTCTGCATCACTTGACGCAGCACGCCGAACTCGCCGACATGGTAGGCGTTGTGATCCGCCACCAGCATGAACTCGCGCACGTGCGTCTGGCCACTACCCCACGGAACCGCTTGTTCCAGATCGAAGCGCTCGTCCTGCACGAGTCGTTCGAGTTCGGCCAGGTCGGCGCGAAAACCCGAGATCGTCTGTTCCCACTCGGCCGGCGTCGCTGTCGCGTCCTTGGCCGGCCAGTAGTCGTCCGGCCAGCTCGGCTCCTTGTAGGCGGGGTCGGTCATGAAGACGAGGATGTCGCGTTGCGTCAGACGCAGATGCTCGAGGATGTGCCAGGGTGTGTAGCTTCCGTTCGGGATGCGTGTATTGATCTGATCCATCGGAAAGTCAGCGACCGCTTCATCGAACGACATGTGGGCGTTCTGGCTGCGCAGCAGGCTGAGCAGTTGCTCGCGAAGCAAACGGTCGTTCATTTTGGTTAATTCCTTTCAGGTGTCGGGCGCACAGCGACGATGCCCCTTTATAATCCTACGAATTGCGTGACGCAGCCAGACAGAAGGGGATGTATTCGTGAGCCTCATTCGCATAACCGTCGGTCCACTGACCTTCAGCGCGCGCTGGGAAGACGAAGCAGCGCCGAAAACCTG
>JAICWZ010000109.1 GCA_025966355.1 Thermomicrobiaceae bacterium | reverse complement strand
AGTCGTATAGAGGCCGATGGTCCTCGAATTCGAGCGTGCAGAGGGAATGCGTGATGTGCTCGAGCGCGTCGGAGGGCGGGTGCGCCATGTCGTACATGGGATAGATGCACCACCGATCGCCCGTGCGATGGTGGTGCGCCCGCCTTATCCGATAGAGCACCGGATCGCGCATGTTGATGTTGGGCGACGCCATGTCGATCTTCGCGCGCAGCACGTGCGCGCCGTCGGCGAATTCACCGGCACGCATCCGCGAGAACAGATCCAGGTTTTCGTCGATCGATCGGGTTCGAAAGGGACTGTCGATCCCCGGCTCCGTCAGCGTGCCGCGGGTGCGGCGCATCTCGTCAGCCGACTGGCTGTCGACATACGCCAGACCCGCTCGGATCAAATCGACGGCGTACTCGTAGAGCTGCTCGAAATAGTCTGAGGCGAAGTAAAGACCTGACCACTCGAAGCCAAGCCAGCGAACGTCCTCCTCAATCGACTCGACGTACTCGACGTCTTCTTTCGTCGGGTTGGTGTCGTCGAATCGCAGATTGCAGGTGCCGCCAAACTCGCGCGCCACACCGAAGTTCAGGCAGATGGACTTGGCATGCCCGATGTGCAGATATCCGTTCGGCTCCGGCGGGAAACGGGTCGCGACACGCCCCTCGTTCCGTCCCGCGGCCAGATCGTCGGTGACGATCGTCCGGATGAAATCGAGCGGCGCCGCCGGCGCGGCGCTGTCAGTTCCTGGCGGCGTGCGATCCATGTCAGGCAGCCATTTCATTATAAGGTGCTGGTGTGGAAGTGCTGGTGTGGGAGAGCTTGACAAGATTCCGATGAGGATATAGCATCCTTCGCCTCTCCGTCGGCGAGCGGTGTGAGTTAAGCGCTCGGAGGCACGCGATGGCTAACGCGACCGGTCTACTAGGTCGACGAACCCCCATTCGAACATCACTCGATGCTGCCGCAACGCTCGTCATGATCATCGCGGGCGCCGCGGTATTATGGCGCACGGTCGCACAAAGGCCGCCGCGGAGTCATCCCCACGCCGTCGAACTCTCCGCTAGTAGGATTCCCCTCATCGGCGCGCACTTAATCGGTTCTTCAAAGACCGCACACGCGGTTATCGAGTTTTCAGATTTCGAATGCCCTTTCTGCGGTTCCTTTGCGAGAGATGTGTTTCCCGCAATCGAGTCGCGCTACATTCAGAGTGGTCGAATTCAATTCGGATTTCGCGAACTCCCATTGCCGTTCCACTCATTTGCAGAGAGTGCAGCCGTATCCGCCGAATGCGCCGATCAACAGGGCGCGTTTTGGTCGATGCACACTCTGCTGTTCTCGAAGCCAACGGATTTGTCGCGTAGAGCGATCTTGGCAAAGTCACAAACCATTCATCTCAATCAAGCTGCGTTCCTCAATTGCCTAGGTGATCCACCTACGCTGCGGAAGGTCCGAACGGACTTCAAGCTAGCAAGAGGCATCGGAGTCTCGATGACTCCCACCTTCGTACTTGGGACGGTCGACCCAGGGGGAGGTGATCTCCAAATCGCCACAGTCGTCGCCGGAACCGGAACGATAGGTGATTTCACCCATATCATCGACGCGTTTTTGTCGCCTCATTCGGAGCGACATTGAAACCGTAAACAGAACCGCAACGTAGAGGAACGCCGGCATGCCGGCAAGGAGGATTCAATGCGACGAACACGAAATCTAGCGTTCGCGTTTCTTCTCTTGTCCTTCGGAGTCGCGCACTATGTCGCGCGTGTGAATCCATGTCAACAGCCGGACGGCGGCTGCAACATGGGAACGCAGTGTCCAGATGACGACTGCGGATGCGGAGACGGCGGTCTGTGCGTGCCTGTTCCTGGGACGTTGATGAACCGCTGAATGCTGGAGGCCGACGGTCGCATCGGATATCCCAGGCGACCGTCGGCGGACCGGTCTGTCGCCGAGCGAAATGACTCGGAGACGGATTTCACTCGGCAAATCTGAGGAGAACGCGGTGAATCCGACTGATTCACAAACCCATCGTTCCCGAAAGCTCGCAATGTCGACCCTTGCGGCGTTTGTGATTTGCGCTGCGTCGGTATCTACGTTGCCCCAACAGCCACGAATATTCCGCAGCACGTCTGCGCTAATCGAGGTCGACGCGGTCGTCACAGATAATACCGGCGCCGTCGTCAGAGGGCTGACACACGACGATTTCGTTCTGACCGACAACGGTGTACCGCAGACCATCGCGCAGTTTTCTTTTGTTGATCTACCCCCGCCGAGTGCGCCTGCCTCGGAGGCGCTGTCAGACGTAGTGAGCAATGAACAGTCGGCCGCCGGTCGGCTGTACGTCATTCTGATGGACGCCTTTCACATCGATCCGTCGCGCTCTACCGTCGCTCGCAAACTCGCCCGGCAGTTCGTCGAAACGGGAATGGGCCCCAAGGATATGGCCGCGGTGCTTCAACTCGGACAGCCGACCCTCAATCAGCCGTTCACGTCTGACAAGGCGCTGCTGATTGCCTCGATCGAACGATTCATCGGCCGTCAGCCTGAATCAGAGACATCAAGCGTCATGCGAGACGCTATGCTCCGGCCACAGACGCCTGGGGCTCCAGCGGAGGATGCTCAGTCGGGGGCCCGCGCCAACGAGGCGCAGATCCTGCTCCAATCGATCACCCAAGTCTGTCAACGCCTCGGCACGGTTCAAGGCCACCGCCGATCCGTCATCATTTTCGGTGAAGGCATCAGCTACGACACGTCGGATGTCATCGGAAAGGATCAACGCCCGGGACAGGCTGGGTATCTCCTCAGCTTCGACCCCGCCAAGCACGCCGGCGAGGTCCTCTCAGCCGAAGCCGCGATGCTCGAAGCGGCACGGCGCGCGGATGTGACGCTCTATACCGTCGACCCGCGCGGTGGCACGATGGGCGACGAGGAGATTATGCAGGCGCAGGCCACGTCGGGCGCGAGCTTCACGCACGAGGCACAGCGAGGACAAGGCACGATGCGAACGTTCGCGTCCGAAACAGGTGGCTTTGCGGTCGTCGGCACGAACGACTTCAAATCGGGGTTCTCCCGCATCGTCCAAGCCAACAGCTCCTACTATGTACTCGGCTATTCTCCAATTGCTTCAGAGTCAGACGGCGCGTACCACAGAATCGGGGTCACGGTGAAATCGCGCGAGGTCCGGATCGCTGCCCGGAAAGGGTACTTCGCAATAGCCGGTGCACCGTCTCTGACGAGTTCGACACCGCGAGCGGCCTCGAACGAAACATCGATTACCATCACTCCGAGCGCCCGGATGCGCGAGCTGCTGACCAGCCAACTTCCGGTAGACGGACTTGGGCTGCGCCTAACGGGGGGTCCGGTCCGGCCTGACGGCGACAAAGTCCTGACCGCGATCGTAATGGAACTCAACACCCACGACATACACTTCACCGAGAGCGCAGGCCAGCTCTCCGACAACGTGGAAATGGCGTTTGTCGCGCTGGACGGCGCGGGAAAGATCTACGCGAGCAGTCGATCAGTCGGAGACCTCCGGCTGCCTGTGTCCCAACGCGACCTCGTCGCCAATGGGCTTCGGTACGTGGCCGAGTTCGCGTTGCCGCCTGGCCGATATCAGGTGAGGGCCGCTGCGTACGAAGCCGCCGCAGGTTCCGCGGGCTCCGCGGTTCTTGACGTTGATACCGACAAGGTCGCAAAGGGATCGCTGTCCATCGGATCGATTCTGGTGACCGCCGGTCCGGATCAGTCGATGCCCACGACAGGGAGCTTCGATGTTCTGCGTGGGCTGCTTCCAGGGCCGCCAACGACCACGCGCGCGTTCACGCCCCACGATACCTTGGTGGCGTTCGCTGACGTGTCGGACAACGGTGACGGTTCGGGCAGAAAGGACGAGATCAGCACAATTGTCAAGGATGAGACGGGTCGTCAGGTTTTTACGAATAGCAGCAGTGAGGAGCGGACCGAGCTGTCGCCGAAGAAGCATGGCGCGCCGTATGTGACCCGCGTCCCGTTGTCCGGCTTCGCGCCCGGCCATTATGTCTTGACTATCGGCGCACGCACGCCTTCCGGCAAGAGCACGTCTGAATCGATTGAGTTTCTCGTTAAATGACCTTAGCTCAACGATCATGTGATCTTCGCGGGGGAGTCGACGACGACCCGTCAGACCTCGTAGAACAGGATGCGGGACCGGGCATGCATGGTTGTCTGCTGAGCGTGGGCTCCTCTGTTGCCCATCAGTGCGGCAGCAGCGATGAAATCAGATGCCGTGGTCTGCGCGAAGAAGAATAGCGAGAGGGACCTTGAGCGTCAGAAGAGTCTTCACGGTCATCGCCTGTGTCTTCGCTGTCGCGCCTGGCATCGTGGGCGGAGCCGAACAGGCATCGCTCAAAAACCTCGTCCCGCGCCTGACGACCTACGTCTCAAACTACGGCGATCGGGCATCGGTGATCGTCGCGACCGAGCACTACACGCAATTGGCCGAGACCAATATCGGCGACGACTCTACGACGCGCGTTGTCGCGCCGTCCCGTCAAACCCGCACTTTGGTTTCTGATTTCGCATTGGTGAAGACGTCGATCGGATGGGTCGGATTCCGCGACGTGCTGAGCGTCGACGGCAAGGATGTTCGGGACCACAATGATCGGCTGGCTCGGCTGCTCACAGCGGGACCAGGCGGCATCGAGGACGCGCGTCGTGTGTCGGAGGAGAGCGCGCGCTACAATATCGGACTTGTTCGGCGAAACTTCAACGTCCCCACCACCGCGCTCTTTTTCTTCATGCCGAACGCTGCGTCGCGCTTCCAGTTCTCGATGAAGGCCGACTCCGCAGGCAACGCACACCTCTTATTCCGCGAGATCGATAGGGCTGGGCTGATTCATCGGCCTGGCGGCGGCCTCGTTCCGGTTGACGGTGAGCTGTGGCTCCATTCCGACGACGGGACGGTTGTGCGGACGATATTGCGCGTCCACAACTTCGACTCCGCGACGACGCAAGGCGCCAGCACCGCGGACATCGATGTAACGTACCGCCGAGCGCCGGAGCTGCACATGTGGGTCCCGGATATTATGTCCGAGCGCTATGAAAGTCGCTTGGGCACCGGTTGGAATCGCGTAACCGGCCGCGCTGAGTACTCCGACTATCGCCAATTTCAAACGTCTGTGCGGATCAAATGAAATCGAGCCGTGTTGGGCATAGATCGTTTGCGCCTCACGCTTATGTTCGGCCCGCCGGGAGATGGTCGGGTAGCTCAGGATCCGCCGCACAATAATTCTTGCATTCTGATCGCGAGAGGATCTTACTCTCACGATGCGGCAGACAGCAGCAGCGAAGGTCGTCCATAGCGACGGAAGTCGGAACGCTTTCCCTATGCACGTGCACTCGGGTTAGCACGACAGGCGTAAGCCCCGCGACGCGCACAGTTCGATCGATTCAACACAGCGAATATCGTAAGGTGCTTCGACATTACGCCGCTGATTATACGCTGCGGGATTATACGGTGATTGTACGGTGCCGCCTGTTGACAGGAGCGCGGGTTTCGCTCTAACGTCCCGAGACCTCTCGGCATGATCGCGGAACCCACAGGATCGGAATTCAGGTTCGAGAAACGGCGCGCGGCCGCTGTCGTCACACTCGTCGGCGGCGAATCCGTCCACGGCTCGTTCTTCACCGCGGCGGCCGATACACGCCGCGACGGCGGCGAATGCATCGGCGACCTGCTGAATGCCGATACCGGCTTCTTCCCGTTCGAGCTCGACGCCCCGCCCGCGCCGCATGCCGTGCTCTTCAATCGGGCACACGTGATCACAGTGGCGCTTTTCGACGATGAGGCACGGCGAGATCCCGGCTACGCGGTGGCGAAGCCGCGGACGGTGTCCATTCTGCTGTCGAACGGACATCGCCTGCACGGAACGGTGCGCATCGCTCGGCCTCACGGACACGACCGGTTGAGCGACTGGGCACGGCAGAACGAAGTCTTCCGCTACGTTGAAACCACCGACGGCACGATCATCGTCAACGCCGCCCATATCGTCGCGATCACGGAGGCATCAGGCTCTTGAGCGAGACTCCAGTCATCGATCAGCTGTTTCACGCCATGGTCAAATTGGGCGCGTCGGATCTGCATTTATCGGTCGGGTCGCCGCCGGTCGTCCGCAAGGACGGTCATATGGTTCCTCTGGATGCGGCCGCGCCTCCACTGACCCCTCACGACCTCCAGCAACTGCTCGCGCCGATCGTCCCCGCCAAGAACCGGGACGAGTTCGTCGCGCGCCACGACACCGATTTCGCGTATGAGATCCAGGGCCTCGCCCGCTTTCGATCGAACGTGTTCGCGGACCGGCGCGGACCAGGCGCCGTGTTCCGCGTGATCCCGTCGAAGATTTTGACCGCGGAACAGCTCGGCCTTTCGCCGGCTATCCTCAATCTCTGCACCCTGAACAAGGGGCTGGTGCTGGTCACCGGACCGACCGGCTCGGGCAAGTCGACCACGCTGTGCGCGATGATCGACTACATCAACCGGACCAGGCCGGATCACATCATCACGATCGAGGATCCGATCGAGTTCGTCCACCCGAATCAGAAGTGTCTGATCAATCAGCGCGAAGTCCGGACCCATACCGACTCGTTCAAGGACGCTCTTCGCGCCGCGCTGCGCGAAGATCCCGACATCATCCTCGTCGGCGAGCT
>JAICWZ010000597.1 GCA_025966355.1 Thermomicrobiaceae bacterium | reverse complement strand
CTCTTCCTGCGCTACGTTGGCATGCCCAGCCGGCCGGTCTTCACCCTGGTCGGCGGGTACCTGCTCACCTTCTGGTTCCTCCCACAGAGCACGTTTACGCGACTCTTCGGCGACTTCACCTTCGGCCTCGAAATGTTCTTCCTGGCCGGCATCTTCATGGTGATCGGTGCGACCATCGTTGTCGTGCAGAATACCGATCTCTTGCTGGCGGGCATCAAGGCGCTCGGCGGCCTGTTTCGGTCGAAGCTGCCGGCGATCCGCACCGGCGTCGCCTACCCCGGTGCCACGCTCGGTCGCACCGGCCTGACGATCGCCATGTTCAGTCTGATCATCTTCTCGCTGGTCATGATGGCGACGATGAATGGGAATTACACGGCCTCGGCCCTCGGCAACGAATCGAACGCGGGCTGGGACGTCCGTGCCGACACGCTGATCGCGAATCCCCCCGCCGATCTCTCAAGCGCTCTCACGTCAACGGGAGTCGACACGAGCGACTATTCCGCCGTCGGAGTGGTGACGAATCCGAGCGAGTATGCATCACAGATTCGACTCGCCGGTACGAGTGAGTGGAAGGTCTGGCCAATCAAGGGTGTTGACCAGACGTTCCTGGATCATAGCAAGCTCCTGTTCAGCCAGCGTGCTCAGGGTTACTCCTCCGACGAGGAGATCATCCGGGCCCTGCAAACCGAACCAAACGTCGCCGTGATCGACGCCTACGCGGTGCCGCAGGAGGGCAATATTGGAGATTTTGAGGACGCCTTCGCATTGACCGACCTGAAGAGCAGCGACAAGACGTTCAAGCCGATCACGGTGGAACTCGCCAACCCCCGCGACGGCAGCACGTATCCGGTCACGATCATCGGTGTCATCGATAGCAAGATCGGTAGTCTGCAGGGGCTATTCACGAACCAGCAGGTGATCGATACCGTTTATCCGTCGCGCACCTGGACCTCGTACTATGTCGCGCTGAAGAATCCCGACACGGCGGGTGCGGTCGCGAAGAAGATCGAATCGGCCATGCTGCAGAGCGGCTTCCAGGCCACCTCGATTCGCGACGAGCTGAAGGAGGCGCAACGACAAGAGAGCGGGTTCCTCTACATCATCGAGGGGTTCATGGCGCTCGGACTGTTCGTCGGGGTTGCCGCCATCGGCGTCATCTCCTTCCGCTCGGTCGTCGAGCGACGCCAGCAGATCGGCGTGCTGCGCGCCATCGGCTACCGGCGCGAGATGGTCTCCCTCTCGTTCATGATCGAGACGGCCTTCGTGGTCGGGATGGGTGTCCTGACCGGGGTGATCCTCGGACTCGTGCTGGCGCGCAACCTGGTGTACGACCCCGATCAAGGGTTCTCGTCCGACATCAGCTTCGTGATCCCTTGGTCGATCATCCTACCGATCGTCGCCCTCACCGTTGTGGTGGCGCTGCTGATGACCTGGATTCCGTCACGCCGGGCCGGGAATATCGCACCCGCCGAAGCACTCCGCTACGAGTAAGCGCGACGAGCCGTCGCAACGGCAGAAGCCCGGATGTAGGTTGCACCATCCGGGCTTTTCATTCGAGACCACGGCGGCATCATACCCGCACCTCGTGGGCGATCTCAGCGGCGGGTGGCTCACTGACGGCGCCAGCCGCGCACCACT
>JAICWZ010000492.1 GCA_025966355.1 Thermomicrobiaceae bacterium | reverse complement strand
GTAAATGGCCCTCGAAGTCCGTAGTAGGGTTCGTTTGGTGTTGGGAAATATTGGGATATGTCGCCTAGAAACAACCCGATGGTTCGTTCAATTCGCCCGCCAGCGTATCGAACCAGGAGATGAGATCGGCGAGCCGGTAGGTGGCGTTGGCCGGGCTCGGGTTCGGGGTCAGGACGATGGCGGTTGCCCCGATCCGATATGGCTGCAAGCCGAAATCAAGTGCCGCGGCGCGCACGTCGAGCGCATAGCGCAGAAATGGGCGTAACGCGGTCGCTCCTTGAAAGCAAGCGATGCGTGGAGCATTGGCGGCCAGCCGAGCGGCGAGGTGTGGCGCACCAAAGGCGAAATCGCCGGCGCGGAGTTCCGAGGCCGAAGCGGTCGGACGCTTGACGATGTCGGTGAAGCCGAGGCCGAACGTAAGCAACGATTGGTCATCTTCGGGCTGCAGGACCTGTCGCCCAAGTCCTGCGCGTGCCTGCTCGCTCAGACACGACCCTGAAAGCGCTGCCCAGAAGCGGTTCGCGGCACGCGCGAAGTAATGCCCGCGCTCGACCGAGTAGCGCGAGGGGTTGATGCCGATGAAGACAACGCGCAGTCCGGGTTCGAGCAGGTCCGGCAGAGTCGGTTCCTCGAACGGGAGCGAGTCACGCGTCGTCATCGGCATCAACCTGCATGCCGCTAGTTCAGCGGCGCGCAGAAGTAGTAGATCAGCTCCTTGACGTGCGCTTTGGCGTCTTCGATGCGGACGCTTTCGTTGCTGCCGTGCGCTTTGCTCTCGCGTTGCCGGCCAAGGCCCACCGTCGCGATCTCGTCGGTCTTGAGCACCTGAGCGATGAAGGCCATATCGGTCGAGCCGCCTGAACCGGTCTCAACGAAGTCATCATCGGAATAGCCCTGCACCAGCTTCAGCGCCTCTCGCAGCCGCTGGGCCCCGGGGTGAGTTGCGCTCTGGTAGTACGACGGATAATTCTGGCTGAACTCAACCTCGACATCGAGCGCCTTGCTCTTCTCCATGCCGCGATCGACCGCCTCCTGGATCTCCGTCTTTACATCCTCGACGTTCTCTTCGGGGATGAATCGCCGGTTGATCACCAGTCGGCAGCTGGCCGGTACGATGTTCGATTTGACGCCGGAGTTGATAATGTCGAGATTGAACATCGGACGCAGATGGCTCGGCGCCCCCGGCGCCGGAGCCAGCGGCAGCTTCGAACGCCGCTCCTCGACCTTCGCTTTCAGCGCGAGCAGTTCGACCATGACCGGCACGGCCTCTTCGAGCGCGTTCACGCCGAGATAATTGGCACCTGAATGGCAACTCTTCCCTTTGACCGTGATCGTGACGTCGAGCGAGCCGTTCGAGCCGAGCCGCAGCACTGGGTCCTGGCTTCCCTCCATGCAGAGCATCGGTGACGTGGCGTAACCTTCGAGTGCAAGATGATAAAGCCCTGGATAGACACCGATCTCTTCGTCAGTACAGAGGAGAACGTTCAGATCCCAGACCGGCTCCAGTCCTTCGCGCTCCATGATGTCGAGCGCTGTCAGGAGGGAGGCGATCGTACCCTTCATGTCGGCGACCCCGCGCCCGTAGACGCGACCATCCTTGATCTCGCAGCCAAATGGATCGAAATCCCAGCCCTCTTCAATCGGCACAACATCCATATGGGCATAAACCGACAGCGGCGGCTTACCGTTGTTGAGTCGCGCGACGAGATTTACTCGATCGCCCGTGAGCGGCAGCGGAATTTGCGCCACTTTTTCCGGCGGGATGACGACTCGTGTAGTCGTGAAGCCATGCTGCTTGAACTCGGGCTCGACCAGATCGACCACCTGATCGTAGTTCTCGCCCGGAGGAACTGTGGTATCGACCGCAATGACCTTGCGCAAACGATCGAGCAGTTCCGATTCGTGGGCATCGACGGCCGCGAACGCCGCTGTGAAATCCATCTTGCGCCTTCCTTTCCCGTACCCCTGACGAACAGGTGCATTCGTCGCACTCAGATTAGCCGAGCACGGGTTGTTTGTCGCTAGCTCGCCGCGCTCCGGATCGCGTCCAGCAGTTCCGGGGTGCTCGCCGCGAACGGCATGACTCGGGCGAGCAGATCGAAGGTTAATGGAAGCGGTTCCCCGTATTGATCGGAGGCGACGCCGCCCGCCTCTTCCAGAATAAGGAGCGCACCGGCGTAGTCGACGACCTTTTCGCCAAAGCCTGGTGGCCAGTGGGTGTTTGGATTGGCGAAGCCGTGTAGCACGCCGGAACCGATGAGGCAGAGATCGAGCGCCGTGCAGCCGGTCACGCGAATGCGTGCC
>JAICWZ010000108.1 GCA_025966355.1 Thermomicrobiaceae bacterium | reverse complement strand
GTTGCACCTGTTCGTAGCCCCACTTGCCGCGCTCGCAGGTGTAGCCGTAATTGACGCCGCGATCCCAGAGATGCGAGACTCGACGGACGAGGCCGCGGTTGTGCTCGACGTTGAGCGTACAGCCGACGTCGCAAAAACCGCAGATCGTCTCGGTCGCATCGAGTTCCCACGGGTGATGGGCGAACTTGCGATCGGTCATCGCGCCCACCGGGCAGACCGCGATACACATGCCACAGTTGATGCAGGTCGTATCCATCAAGTCCAGGCCATAGGCCGGACCGATCGAGGCCTCTAGCCCTCGTTTGAGCATCTCGATAGCGGTAACGCCGATGACTTCATCGCAGACGCGCGTGCAGCGCGCACAGATAATGCAGCGATCCCATTTGTAATCGATCAGGTCGCTCAGATGGTCATACTGCTGGGCGAGCTTGGGTCGCTGATAGGGGCTGATCTGGACGTTGTGCAGATAGGTGTTGTCCTGAAGATAGCATTCGCCCGATTTGTCGCAGGTCGGGCAATCGAGCGCATGGTCGATCAAATACATCTGCAAGAGGAATTGGCGCGATTCGAGCACTTCCGGCGAATGCGTGAGCACTTCCATGCCCTCGCGCACTTGCGCGGCGCATGATTCGACCAGCCCACCGCGTCGACCAAGAATTTCGACGGTGCAGACACGGCACGAACCCCAGGGCCGGAGCAGCGGCTGGAAACAGAGGTTCGGGACTTCGATGCCTTCGAGCTGGCACGCCTCGAGAATCGTCGTGCCGTCGGGAACCGTCACGTCCTGATTGTTGATCTTGAGCGTAACGAGCTTGGTTTCAGCCTTTACCGTCATCTGTCGGCCCGGCCTCCTCGCTGGGGATTGCCTCGAACGACCCCGCGGGCCAGGTGCCCCCGCGCGTGTGGAGTCCTCCGAAAATACGTGCCCAGTTCGTCAGCGATCCGGCCGGTAGCCACGTGACTCCGCGTGTATGCATGCGTGCGGAAAAGCGAGTCGCGCGGGCAAAAACGACGGCCGAATCGGCTTGCCCGAACGGGTTGATCTTATCACAGCCCTGTGTCGAGATTCACAATCATCGGGTTGCAAAAGTTCGCGAGTCATGGTGGGCATAGGCCAAAAGCATGGGCTTTTCATGACCACGATGGTACCCACATCTTATGGGCGACCGCGGCGTAGAAGGATACGATCCGCGCATGATTGTGAGTGAGCAGATGCAACCACTTGGAGCGAACCGCGTCATCTTCCGGGAGCTGGCACCGGCGGTCGTCCGGCCGCAACGGCGCGACGCATTTGAGTTACCACAGGTGGGGAAGTGGATTGATCTTCTTCCATCGTGGCTCATCCGGAAGCAGCGGGTATCGAATTGGCTGGTGGCGCTCGCGTTCGCCTCGACACTCGGTCTGTCGGCGACCGCATCGATCGCCGTGATCAGCCGTCCGGCGGCGACGATCCCAATCGTCCAGACGGTGTCCTACTCCGGCCCGGCTGCGTCGATACCCGCATCCAAGGTGCTGCCGATCGTCGGCGATTCTCCGGTCAATCCCGCGAACGACTCGGCTCACGCGCAGATCGCGACGCTGCAGGGTCGAGCCGCAGCGATGAATAGTGACTTGCAGCGATTGCAGCAAGATAGCACGGCGCTGCGCAACGAGACGCAGAGCCAGGCGAACGACGTCTCAGCGGCGCGAGCGACGCTCGCCGGTTCGCAAGAAGGGCTGAACGGAGAATCGCAGCAGCTCTCGGGTCGCCTCGACGCGACGCAGCAAGACGTGCAGACGCGCCTGGGCAAGCTCGATGATCAGGTGGCCTCGGCTGATCAGCTCGTCAACGACGTGCGCAAGCTGCTCGGCCTTCCGGCAACGTCGAATTCATCGGTGGGCGGCGGCAACTAGCAAGACTCGCAATATCCTCTCCCTGTCATTCTGATTCGCAGCGAGGAATATCTTCTACGTAACTCCAGGCACGACGTCGGGAGAACGGGGAGGAGATCCTTCACAGCGGTTCAGGACGACAATAACCGACATCCTGAGGTGCAACCGCAGCGGCTACTCGGCCCACCAACGAACATGCGTACATCACAATTCAGTCATTCGCGAGCGGATTGCCCCGTGCTATAATCGCGGAGTCCCCAAATGCGGGGAGAACACGGGGTGCAGACGTTGGAATTCGAAACGGTCATCGGTCTCGAAGTTCACGCGCAACTGCTGACGAAATCCAAGATGTATTGCGGGTGTTCGACAGCATATGCGTCGGCCGCGCCGAACTCGCACGTTTGCCCGGTCTGCCTCGGCTTACCGGGTGCGCTCCCGGTTATCAATCGCGAAGCGGTCAGCTTTACCATCATGACCGGCCTCGCGCTCCACTGTTCCACTCCGAGCTTCAGCAAGTTCGATCGCAAAAATTACATCTACCCCGACTTGATGAAGGGGTATCAGATCTCGCAGTACGATTTGCCGTTCTGCCTTGACGGCTACCTCGATGTCGAGGTCGGTTCTGAGAGCCGGAGAATCGGTATTCGTCGCGTGCACCTCGAAGAGGACACGGCGCGACTCGTTCACCGTGAAGCCGGCGGCGAAACGTACAGCCTGGTTGATGTCAATCGGTCGGGCGCACCGCTCATGGAGATCGTGAGCGATCCGGATCTGCGATCGCCTGAAGAAGCCCGTCTCTACCTGGTGGCGCTCCGGCAGATTCTCCGGTATACCGGCGTTTCAACGGCCAATATGGAAGAAGGCGCCTTCCGTTGCGATGCGAACGTCTCGCAGCGGAGTAGCGACGGTAAAATCGTCGGAGCCAAAGTCGAGATCAAGAACATGAACAGCTTCCGTTCGGTCGAGCGTGCCCTGGCGTACGAAGTGGAACGCCAGCGTGAGGCGCTGCGGAACGGAGAACAGATCGAGCAGGAGACCCGGGGGTGGGTCGAGGACCGCGCAGTCACGGTTTCGCAGCGAACGAAGGAGTTCGCGCACGACTACCGGTACTTCCCCGAACCGGACTTGCCGCCGCTCGCGCTTCGTGATGCGGAAAATGATGACCTGCGTCAACGAATGCCCGAGCTTCCGCGTGCGCGGATCGAGCGTTTCCAGCGTCAGTATGGCCTGGGCCAGGCAGAGGCCCAACTCCTGACGACGGAGCGGGTTGTCGCGGACTATTTTGAAGCCGCGGCAAGCCAGGACGCTCAGTACGCACGCCAGCTTTCGAACTGGGTAACCGGCGAAATGTTCGCACTGATGCGCGAACGTGGCGTCGATATCGACCAGATCAACGTTACGCCGCGCCAGCTTTCGCAGCTGGTTACGCTGGTCGAAAGCGGGAAGATCAACACACGAACGGCGAAGGAAGTCTTGATCGCGGTTCACGAGACCGGCTCCGATCCGGAGCAGATCGTTGGGGACCGGGGGCTCTCCCAGGTGAGCGATGCCGCTCAGTTAGACGTGGTCGTTCATGCAGCGCTCGACCAGAATCCGGCCGCGGTTGCCGATTATCACGATGGCAAGAAGAACGCGATCGGGTTCTTGATCGGTCAGGTGATGAGGCAGATGGGGGGCACCGCAAACCCCGCCATCGTCAGGCAACTCCTGATCGCGGCGCTGGAAGAACGAAGGACGAGGTAGATGGGGGAGGACGTGCGTACACGTCCTCCTTTTTCTTTCTGAGTTGGAGGAGACCGTTCGAATCTGCCCGGCAAGATGGTTGCCCAGTCGACCACCAACTCAATCTAGCAGTTGGAGGAAATCCGCAATGGCAGTCGTAGAGAGCCCGACGCGGGACAAACATCAGCAGAGCCTGTTCGATATCGCCGTAGAGCAATTCCATATCGCCGCCGACGTCATCGGCCTTGATGACGACATGCGCAGCATGCTCAGTGTCTGCAAGCGCCAGCTCACCGCGAATTTCCCGGTTGAGATGGACGATGGTTCGATCCGTGTCTTCACCGGCCATCGTGTGCAGCACAACACCGCACCCGGCCCGGCCAAGGGCGGCATCCGCTTCCACCAGGACGTCACCATCGATGAGGTCAAGGCGCTGGCGATGTGGATGACCTGGAAGTGCGCCGTCGCCGGTTTGCCCTATGGCGGCGGCAAGGGCGGCGTCGCCGTCAATCCGAAGCTTCTCTCGCAAGGCGAAGTGCAAAACCTGACGCGTCGCTATACGACCGAGATCGAGCCGATCATCGGACCACAGCGCGACATCCCGGCGCCGGACGTCAATACGAATCCGCAGATCATGGCCTGGATTCTCGACACCTACAGCACCATCGCGAATCGTGGCGTTCCCGTCCCGGCAGCCGTCACCGGCAAGCCGATCCTGCTCGGCGGCTCTCAGGGGCGCGCGGAAGCGACCGGCCGTGGCTGCGTCTTCGTGATTGAAGAGGCCTGCAAGACCCATAACATCGACCTGCTCAAGTCGCGCATCGTGGTGCAGGGCTTCGGCAACGCCGGATCGACCGCCGCGCTCATCCTGCACGAAATGGGTTGCAAAATCGTTGGCGTGAGCGATTCGCACGGCGGCATCTACAACGCCGATGGCCTCGACATTCCGGCGGTGATGGAGCACAAGAAGCACAACGTGTCGGTGGTCGGCTTTCCCGGCTCCGAGGAAGTCAACAACGGCCAGTTGCTCGAACTCGACTGCGACATCCTCATTCCGGCCGCGCTGGAGGGGCAGCTCACCGAAGAGAACGTGCCGAACATCAAGGCGAAGCTGATTGCCGAAGCGGCCAATGGCCCGACGACGCCGGAAGCTGATCGCATCCTCTACGATCGCGGAATCGTCGTGCTTCCCGACATCCTGGCGAACGCCGGCGGTGTGACCGTCTCCTACTTCGAGTGGGTGCAGGGGATGCAATCGTTCTACTGGACCGAAGAGGAAGTCAACAGCCGCCTGAAGCGGATCATGGTCGATGCGTTCGCGGCCGTGAACGCGACATCGAATCAGTACCATGTCCATATGCGCACGGCCGCGCTGGCACGCGCCATCCAGCGCGTCGCCGATGCCACCCGCATGCGCGGTATTTACCCGTAGAAATAGAAACCGGCAACGAGGAGGACGCCGCCCTCACCCCCAGCCCCTCTCCCGCGCCGCGCGGGAGAGGGGTGTCTTTATGCGGACGCGAAGGTGTTTCTCGTACGTGTGCATCGGCAAACAGAAAGACGCGCAACCGCAGTCGCGCGTCTTCTCCCCTCTCCTGCACTGCGGGAAAGGGCGGCTCGGCTAAATCCCGAGCAGATCCTGCAGCGCCTCTTCGCGTTCGCGTTTGGTGACGCAAATGAGTTCGTCGCCGGCGCGGATGACGGTTTGACCGGTCGGGATGATCAGGCCGCCCTTGCGCAGGATGGCGGTGACGATCACCTCGGGCGGGAACTGGATCCGCTCGATCGGTTGGTCGAGGATCGGTGAGTGTTCGGCAACCCTGGCTTCGACAATCGCCAGATCGGCGTGACGCAGGCTCATCAGGTGGACGAACGGCAGATCGGGGATCTGCTGCTCGATCAGGCTGAGAATGACGTTCGTCTGGCTGACGGTGACGTCGATGCCGAGGCGACGGAAGAGCTCTTCGTTCTTCGGGTTGTTGACGCGAGCGATCGTCCGTCCGACGTGGAACTTCTCCTTCGCCATCTGGCAGATGACAAGGTTATCTTCGTCCTCGCCGGTCACCGCGATGACAACATCGGCGCGCGCTGCGCCCGCCGCCGCCAGCGTTGCGGCTTCTGCACCATCGCCCTGCATGATGACCGAGCCGAAGCGCTCGCTATAGGTGTGACACTTGAGCGGGTTCTTCTCAATGAGGAAGACTTCGTAGCCCTCGTTGATCAACGTCTTGGTGAGGTAGTAGCCGACCTTGCCGCCGCCGACCAGAATGATGTACATCGAATTGGCTCCTGCTCCTACGAGCTTCGTAGCGCGGCGGTTGTCGAGCGCAGCACTTCTTCTTCAATCATGCCGGCCACCGTCGTGGTGGGGCAGATGACGGTAAGACCGAGTTGGCGGTAGACCGCGGCCCGCGCCTGGTCGTAGATGCGCAGAATGACGCGATCGATGCCGAAGACGTTGCGTGCGATCTGGGCCGACATAATGTTCGTGTTGTCGTCCTGCGTGACAGCGACAAAGACGTTCGCCTGTTCGATACCCGCCGTACGCAAGACGTCCTCGTCGATGCCGGTGCCGAGCACGACGCGCCCGGGAAATTTCTCCGGCAAGCGGCGAAATGACCGCGAGTTGGCGTCGACGATTGAGACGTCGTTGCCGTTTTCGACGAGTCGTCCGGCGAGCAAGCCGCCGACACGGCCACAGCCGACGATGAGTATGCGCATCAGATTTCACCATCCTCGACCAGTGAGCGCACTAAAACGACATCGCACGGCGCGTTCTTCAGCACGTACGGGACCGTTTCCCCCTGGGTGATGACGCCATGCTCGCGATGATTCTCGACGGCCAGGACAACCGCGTCGGCCCCACGCTCGATCGCCTCGTCGACGATCGCTGCCGATGCGGAACGCGCCTGAAGCAGCTCAGTCGTAATGCCATGCCAACGGGTATCGGCTCCCGCCTGGGCGTATTCCGCCGTCCGTTCGAGGACGGCTTCACCGTTGGTCACCTCTTCAGGGAGATCGGCATCGAGGGGGAGATGCTGCGGAACCTCGGCAACGTAGACCAGGGTGAGGTCACAGCCTCCATAGCGTCCGGCGATCGCGACCGCCAGATCAATCGCGCGTGTGTCCTGCTCACTTCCGAGAACC
>JAICWZ010000396.1 GCA_025966355.1 Thermomicrobiaceae bacterium | reverse complement strand
TCGTCGGATCGAAGCGCGCGCCGATGAGCACGTCGATCCAGCGGCCATCGGCGTCCTGAAAGCTGCGCCAGTGCGTCGGTTCCTCGGAGCCGCCGAAGGTCTTGGCGGTGTAATCGCGCGTTTCGAAGGCGAAAACGCCATCCGGCTCCAGATGCTCGCGTATGCGGGCGAAGAACGCTTCCAGATCGGCCGCCGTGATCATGTGCTGGAAGGCGTGGCTGGTCATCAGGATGAGCCGGAAGCGTCGATTGAGCTGCATTGTGCGCGCATCGCCGAAGATCCATTCAACGGCACCGGCCGTGTCGAGGCTGCGCGCGCGCTCGAGCATTTCGCGCCCCAGATCGATCCCGACCGTCTCGATCCCGGCCGCCGCGATCGCCCGCGTCAAGC
Organism: Thermomicrobiaceae bacterium; assembly: GCA_025966355.1. Lineage (GTDB taxonomy): Bacteria > Chloroflexota > Chloroflexia > Thermomicrobiales > Thermomicrobiaceae > CALAGB01. The sequence goes on along the minus strand of JAICWZ010000396.1, from coordinate 2,448 downwards.
GCCCGGTCCCGCAGGCGACATCGAGCACCGGCCCGCCGATCTCCTGCGCCAGCGCCAGGTAAAAGTCGTCGGCGGCGCCCCAGACATTCTCGTGGTCATACTCTTCGGCACCGGTGTATTCGATGTAGTCGGAGAAGCCGTCGTTCGCGGCCTCGTCAGTCATCATGCGTGTCTTCCTGCTTCCGTGTGGCGGACCAAGAGAACGGCAATTGTACCCAGTCACCCGCGACGTAGACTTGTCCAATCGCAAAGGAGAGTCCACGTCGGCCGTTCTCTGCAATCACGTCATCATCGCCGCGCACGACCGGCGCGCGTCCGTGTCATTCTTTGCCGAACTGTTCGGTCTCGACGAACCGACCTTTTAGGGCCCGTTCGCGCTCGTGACCCTCGACGGCCGCGTATTCCTGCAATTCGCCGAGCCGGGTATCGACGACATCCAGTTACAGCACCACGCCTTTCTCGTCGACGACGAACGCTTCGACGAGATCGATCAGCGTCTGGTTGACGCAAGAATCGAGCACCGGGCCGATCCCCAGATGGCGTTCCCAGGACAGATCAACACCAACCAGGCGGCTGCGGCGTCTACTTCAAGGACCCGAGCAGCCACGGCCTGGTGGTGCTGACGCGGCCGTATGGATCGGAAGGGTAATGGTTGGTTGACATCTCTTACACCCTCCGTTACACTCAACGTGACGCGTACTGAGCAAGAGAGGAGCGTCGGGTGGCCGCTGCGGTGGAAATCTCTGCCACACCCGAACTTGAAGCACGTGAACCGTCCATCCAAACGGCGCTACGCCGCTTCGAAGCTCGTTTGAACACGCTTCAAACCGACGAACTGGAAGCGGTGGTCGAAGCCGCCACGCGCGCGCTTGAACAGGATGAGCAGTCAATGCCTGCCGCGCTGGTCGCGATCGGTGGCACGCGAGGCTTCGATGCGGCCAAACGTATCGAGTTGGAAATCGACGTGCTGATGCGCTCATTTGCCTATCGCCGCGAACTCCTGGCCGGTGCGTTCACCGCCTCGCAGGTGGCGAAACTGCTCCATACATCACGCCAAACTCCGCATGATCGACTCGCCAGTGGAACACTGCTGGCCGCGATGGACCAGGGCGCGTTTCGCTTCCCGATCTGGCAGTTCGATCCCGATGGCGAGAATGGCGTCGTGAGCGGCCTGCCGGCCGTCATCCGCGCGCTGCATGTCTCGCCAATTGCCAAGATCAGCTGGCTGACCCGCGCCAATCCGATGCTCGATGGTGAAACACCGCTCTCTTGTTTGAAAGCCGGCCAGGTCGACCGAGTGGTTGCGCTGGCACGCGCGGTCAGCATCGACTGACGTGGTCCAGATCAACCCACCGCCACCGGATCGGCCTGTCGATCCGTGTTTTTTGGAAATCCCCAAGGGGAACCGGCTCATCCGAATATTTGATCCCTCACACCACAACACAACCGTTCTTGCGTTTCGCTCATTTGGACCGCTCAAACGCTTCGATCATCACCGTGGGACCGGTTGCGAACGGTTGCCGGCCGAGGATCCGGAGCGAGCGGTCTACTATGCCGCGTGGTCCGATGATCTGACACACGCGCTCTCGAGCTGCGTCGTGGAGGTCTTCGGTGATACCGGCATCGTCGAGATCGGAAAGCGTTTGGTTGCCCTTCCGATACTTGACCGACCACTTCAACTCCTGGATCTCAGAGCGCTCGGTGCCATGCGTGCCGGAACCGTCGCCGCGATCGCCAAGTGCGAACACCAGCACGCTCAATCGTGGTCGCGTTTCTTCTATGAAACTGATTCGGACTTTGATACAGTCGATGGCCTCATCTATCTAAACGCGCACAACGATGGAGACACGCTCATGCTCTACGAGCGCGGGCGCAATGCACTCCGCTGCGATTCCAAGAGCGTTTTGCGACTGGATGATCCTTCGCTACGTCCGCTTCTGCTCGAGATCATGCGCAACAACAACCTCGTCTGGTGAGAATTGCATCAGCCCAATCCCGGCCACCACGCCCGCCAGCAATGCCGCGCCGTGGATATTGCGCTGCGCGAGCAGGGCGATCCCGAGCACGATGCCGATGACGGCGAGCAGTCGATGAATTGGGCGGCCGTGCAGCAACGCAAGCGCCAGAATGCCGCCGGCCATGCCGAGATTCGCGATCGAATTGCCGCCGCCGATCGGCTGCCAGCTTAGGCCAACCAGTTCACCGACGATTCCGCCCGTGAAAAAGAGGAGCAGCGCATTGCGCTCACCCAGGAGTGCTGACGCAAGAATCAAGAACCAGACCAAGTAGAAAAGATTGTAGATCGTTCCCGCCGCTCCGCCATCCTGCACCGTCAGGCTCGTCAGCAACCGCCAGACCTGACCGTGATGCAGGGTGAGGTGCGCGTCGCGTCGCAACGCGTGCAGTACGCCGGGGAAGGGGAACTGCAGCAGCGATGGAATCGCGACG
>JAICWZ010000431.1 GCA_025966355.1 Thermomicrobiaceae bacterium | reverse complement strand
GGCGCATGTGTCGCAGCAATATCCGCGGCGTCGCCTTCGAGAGTCTGTCAGTGCCGTCGCTTGGTGCCCTCGTACCGGTACTCTATGAACAGATTCCGATCGGCGTTCTGCTGGTTGTCATTCCGTTGCTCGGCCCCTATCTCTCGTTTCTACGCTATGGTCAGATCCATCGCTAAACGCGATCGACGATCGAACTCGTCGCCGATTTGCTCGACCGGCGTGATCCCTACACCGCTGAGCATTCCAAGCGTGTGACCGACTATGTCGAGATGATCATCGATGAACTCGAATTCCTCTCGTTCGAAGAGCGTGAGATCATCCTGGCCGCCGCACCGGTCCACGATCTCGGCAAAATCGGTACAACTGACCTGGTGCTCAGCAAACCGGGCAAGCTGACCGACGAAGAGCGCGAGATCATCAAGGAACATGCCGCCGAAGGGGCCGCAATTCTCGGCATTCTTTCGATGTACCATGATGCCGCCAATGTCGTGCGCCATCATCATGAACGCTGGGATGGCGCTGGTTATCCCGATGGTCTCGCGGGCGACGCGATCCCGATCGGCGCCCGCATCATTGCCGTCGCCGATACTTACGACGCGATGACCAGCGATCGCGTCTATCGCAAGGCGCTGTCGCACAGTGTCGCGCTCGCCGAGATTCGCCGGGGGTCCGGCACTCAATTCGATCCACGAATCGTCGACGCATTCCTCCGCTGCATGCATGCCCAGCCGGTTGCGATCGAAGTCCCAAACCTCCGCCCGGTCTGACCACGGGTCAATTCCCCGCAACGTCGTGCATAATCAAACCAATGGCTCCGCCGCCGGGCGTGCTGCCGCACGCCGGCACGCTCGCAACTCCGGTAAGGGTGATGATTGACCGCCGCGGTAACGATCGATTTCCATGACACACTTTTTCTCTGCGATGACTGGTTCATGCTCGAGGTGCGCGATCTGCCGCTTAAGTATCTCGACTGGCAGGCAACGAGGAGCGGCACGCAGATCGACGCGACGCTGAGCGAACGCATTGCGCCCGCATATCGGGCGCTGCGGCTCGCGATTATCGAGAGCGGCATCGAGATCGACGCCGTCGAAAATATCGTGCGCGTCTGCGAGACGCTCGAAATTGAAGCCGACCGTGTCGAGATCGCGCTGGCAGTCGACGAACTCATGAACGCGACGCTGGCGAATGCGGTGCCACGACCGGGTGTGCTCGACTTCGTTACGGCACTCAAAGCTGCGGGGATACCGGTTGGCATCGTTTCCAACGCCATTCACGAGCCGTTTCTCGAGTGGGCGGTCGAAGCCGCCGGGATGCACGGCCTCTTCGATTCGATTCTGACCTCGGCGCGTGCCGGCTTCTACAAGTCGCGCCCCGAGATTTATCTGCAGGCCGCGCGCGAACTCGGCGTTCCACCGGAGGACGTGATCCACATCGGCGACTCGCTGCGATTCGATGTCGCCGGCGCGGCGGCCGCGGGTATGCACACGGTCTGGCTCGACCTCGGCCACGAGCAACTTGGAGACGTCCAACCCGAGCTGTCCGTTCGACACTTCGACGGGCTCGCGGAGATCCTGTTCGACCAGTTCCAGCTAAGGCGAGCCGATGCGCTTTGACATCTTCACCCTCTTCCCCGGCGCATACGAGGGTCCGCTCACGGAAAGCATCATCAAGCGCGCGCAAGACGACGGGCTGATCGAGATCGCGATTCACGATATTCGCGAATGGTCCAGGGATCGCCATCGCTCGGTCGACGACTATCCGTATGGCGGCGGGGCCGGCATGGTGATGATGGCGCCGCCGATTGTCGAGGCAGTCGAGGCGACGCTTGGTGACGATATCGAGCGAGTGCCGATCCTGCTTCCCTCGCCATCCGGGGCGCTCTTTACGCAGGCGTTGGCGCGTGATCTGGCGCAGACCGACCGGCTGGCGATCATCTGCGGGCGCTACGAAGGCATCGATCAACGCGTCACCGATCTCCTTGGAGCACGCGAAGTCTCGATCGGTGACTTCGTCATGACGGGTGGCGATCTGGCCGCCGCCATTATCATCGACGTCGTTGCGCGCCTGATTCCCGGCGTGATTGATGACGAATCGCTGGCGATGGAGTCCCACACATCGGGGCTGCTCGAATATCCGCAATACACCCGGCCGCAGCGCTATCGTGATCGCGAGGTGCCGGAGATCCTGCTGAGCGGGCATCACGCGCGAATCGAGAACTGGCGGCGCGAGGAATCGCTGCGACGGACGTGTGAGCGACGGCCGGATCTGCTCGATCACGCCAATCTGACCAGCGCCGAGCGAGAACGCATCGAACGCTGGCGCGAAACCGGCGTAGATGACGGTGGACGCTAGCCGTGGCGCTTGAACCGGGTGGCCTGATCGCCTGGGTGATCCTCGGTCTCCTGGCCGGATGGATTGCCGGGAAGCTGACGAAAGGACACGGCTTTGGCTGCATCGGTAATGTCGCTATCGGTCTCATCGGCGCGGTCATCGGCGGCTTCATTTTCAGCACGCTCGGCATCCATGGGCTGGCCGGATTCTGGGGCAGCCTGATCATCGCGGTCGTCGGAGCCGCGGTCCTTCTCGTCGTCGTCAATATGATCACGGACTGAGT
>JAICWZ010000367.1 GCA_025966355.1 Thermomicrobiaceae bacterium | reverse complement strand
CCGCGCTCGATGCAACCGTGACGATCCAGGCGGACGACACGGTTGATCCGACGATCTATTCGCACATGGGTCTGGAAGTGGGCGACGTCGTCACGGTGCGCGATCTGCTCGCCGGGATGCTACTCAACTCAGGCGGCGACGCGGCGCTGGCGCTGGCGCGTTTCGTCGGCGCGACGTTGCCGGGTGCGGCCGATGAAGCGCCGCGCCAGCGTTTTGTTGACGAAATGAACCGCGAAGCGGCCGCGCTCAACATGAAAAATTCGCACTTCATTGATCCAGATGGACGCGACACCGAGGGACACGTGAGCACCGCCCGCGATCTAGCGCTCGCCGCGCAAAGACTCTTCGATTTTCAGGTGCTCGAAACGCTGGTCGGGGAACGTTCGCAGGATGTGCAGGTTCAGGGGCCGAACGCGCGCACGATCACGCTCTACAACACGAACGAACTCCTCGGCGCGCCGGGCGTGCATGGCGTCAAGACCGGTACAACCGATGCGGCCGGTCAATGCCTGGTGCTCGCGACCTGGGAAAACGGCGCGCGCGTCATTACGGTGGTGCTCGGCAGCGGAGATCGCTATGGCGACGCGAACGCGTTGCTCGGCTATCTGAACCAACAGTTTCGTTGGGTGCGACTCGGGCGCAACGGGGATTTGGCGGCGCTGAATACTGAGTTGGCCCAGAAGGGCTATTCGCTCGGGATTGTGCGCACGGTGCTGCTCACCGCTCAACAGGCCGCGGATCTAAGGTACACGCTCGAGTCGCAGCCAGCAGCAGGCGGTGGGCCGTTCAAGGCACAGGGCGACGTAGTATTCTTAATCGGCGCGCAACCGATCCTGCGCCTGGCGATCTACACTGGAGATCCATTCAACACCGGCGGGTGACGGGACGGCGCTCGTCCATTTGGCTTGCCACTGGAGCAAACTTGGAACGTCTTCAACATGTCATTGCGTCCCACGGCCTGACGTCGCGGCGCAAAGCGGAACAGATGATCGCCAGCGGGCGGGTCAGCGTCGATGGACAGATCGTGCAGGAGATGGGGCTGCGCGTCGACCCACAACGACAGACGATCCGGGTCGACGGCAAGGTCGTGAAATGGGAACGGCGCCGCTACCTGATGCTCAACAAACCGTCCGGTTACATCACGACAGCCGCCGACGAGCGTGGCCGCCGCACCGTGCTCGATCTGATCAATGTACCCGAGCGCGTTGTACCGGTCGGCCGGCTCGATCGTAAGACGTCCGGCCTGTTGCTGCTGACCAACGACGGCGAACTGCTCTATCGCATCACGCATCCCAAATTTGAACTGGAAAAAGAGTACGAAGCGATGCTCGACGGTTTTCCGCCACCGGCCGCGCTCGAACGGCTGCGGCGCGGCATCACCGTCGATGGCGTAAAAGTCGCTGCGGCCCAGGTGCGACCGATGCACAATGAAGAGTCGGGTACGGTTGTGCGCATCGTCATCCATGAAGGGCGGAACCGGATCGTCCGGCGCATGTTGGAGCAGATCGGCTATCCGGCTGTCAAGCTGTTGCGCACGCGGGTCGGTCCGCTGCATGTGCGCGGCCTCCCGAGCGGTGCCTCGCGTGACCTGACACCCGGCGAATTGGAGCAGATTCGCGAATCGGTCGGTCTGAACGAGAGCGCGACCGGCGGCGAAACGAGCGAAGAACGTCGTTCGCGACAAGCGGCGCCAGGCAAAACGCGCGATGCCGGACGGCCGCGGACCGGCGGTGGTGGTGATCGGCGGCGGACACCAGGTTCTGGGAACGCGTTCCAAGGTGGGAGAAGCGGTGGCGGCAACGCACCTCGTAATCGCGATCGACGGTCCGGCGGCGGCCGGCAAGAGTACAGTGGCAAGCCGCCTCGCAAGCCGGATTGACGCGCTCTTTCTCGATACCGGCGTGATCTACAGGGCGTTGACACTGGCGGCGCTCGAACAGGATATCGCGGTCGATGATGCGGCGTCACTCGCCCACCTGGCTGCTTCATTGCCGCTGCGCGTCACTCCGCCGACCGTGAGCGATGGCCGCCAGTGCGACGTCTGGCTGGACGAACGCGACGTTACCTGGGCGACGCGCGCACCCGAGGTTGATCGCTCCGTTTCAGCCGTATCCGCGCACCCTGAGGTGCGGGCGGCGCTGCTCGATTTACAGCGCGAGCTCGGACGGAGCGGTCGTGTCGTGATGGTTGGACGCGATATTGGCACGGTCGTGATGCCCGATGCCGATCTCAAGATCTGGCTCGAGGCATCGGTTGATGAACGCGCCCGTCGCCGTGCCCGCGATCTGGAGCGCGCCGGCAAACCGCACGATGTCGATCAGGTCCGCGCCGACCTCCTGGCGCGAGATCGTATCGATGCGGGGCGTTCAGCCGCGCCGATGACCCGCGCCACCGACGCGATTGTCGTCGTTACGGACGGGCTCTCGATCGACGAGGTGGTCGAGCGTATTCTCGATCTGCTGGCGGGGGTGGGTCGTGCCGTCTGAGAAGCAGCCGCTAAGCGAGCGTCTCTGGCGCGCGCTCCGCTTGTCCCTCTATCTCGGCGCGCGACCGTTCGTGCTCTTCGCCTTTCGGCTCCTCTTCGGCTTTCGCATCGAGGGTATCGAGAACGTCCCCAAAAAGAGCGGAGCGCTCGTAATTTGCAACCATATTCATAACTCCGATCCGATTCTGCTGGTCGCCGCCTATCCGCGTCCGCTCCTCTGGATGGCGAAAAAAGAGGTCTTCTCGGTGCCGGTCATCAGTTGGATCGCCGATTCGGCCGGCGCCTTTCCAGTCGATCGCGGCTCGGCCGATCGCGCGGCGATGCGCAACGCCGAGCGGTTGTTGCGCGAGCGCTATCTGGTCGGTGTCTTTCCCGAAGGAACACGGAGCGTGACCGGCGGGCTCAAGGACGTCTATTCGGGTGTGGCACTCATCGCGGTCAAGAGTGGCATGCCGATCTTGCCGACGGCCATTGTCGGCAGCGATCGCCTGCCGTTTAACGGCCATAAAGGGCGTCGCCACGCGAACGGGCGCCTGAGGGTCACGGTACGAAT
>JAICWZ010000493.1 GCA_025966355.1 Thermomicrobiaceae bacterium | reverse complement strand
GCCGGCTGAAGCCCATTTCGTGCAGCCGCTCCAGCGTAAACCCGCCACCGGCGCCGACCTCCAGAATTCGCGTCTCGCGCGGCAGTTGATCAATAAACGATAGCAGACCGACCGGCGGATTGTACTGGCCGTAAGTGTTCGACCAGTCGGGATAGACGCGGTCGATCTCGGCGTAGAAATGCTGGCGGATCTCGACAGGCACTGGCTGACCGCGATAGCGCTCTGCGCAGTCGCGGCAGAGAAATGCCCGCCCGCGAAAGATGCGCCCGCAGAGCAGGCAGGGGCGATCCGAGCGGTCAACGACCATGCTGCACCCGCCTCACTCCGGCCCACCCGCCCCAGCCTAAGAGCGCGAGCAGTGCGAGCAGATAGACGGCGAAGAAACCAGGGTCGCTTCGCATATCGCGCCAGACCGCGTGAGCCGCGTCGCTCAGCATGGCTCCAACCGCCAGATTGCCTCGGAATCGTGCGTCGAACACGAGCCCGCCGCCGGGAGACTGGCTGTTCCCATCCACCACCATCGGCTGGCCCCCACTCGGCCGCGCCAGCGACCAGCTGATGCTCAGCGGACGCGAACCGGGCGTGAGATCGACGCTCAGGAAGCGATCAGCGGTGTCGGTCTTCGCCGCGAAGCTGCCAATGAACGCGTTATTGAGCGATGACCATTCGAGCGTGTCGACATTCGCCTGATAAACTGGTGCGCTCAGCTTGAAATCTGGACGAAAGACAAGCGCGCCAGCAACCGCCTTCGAACCGTCGTAGCGTGACCCCTCGTGGTAGCTTGTCTCGGGCTGAAAGCGGAACGTCACGGCATTACCAGGGGTCGAATCGGGCGAGGTCAGCACGAAGCGATAAGTCTGTCCGTCCGAATCGGGAATCGGTTCGAACGCGAACGTCACGTGGCTGTTGTCGTGGAGCCGGGAAGCGTTGATCGTCACGCTTCGTACCAACTGCATATCCGATTGCCGATAGAGCGTCAACGTCACGTCGTGCGTATTGCGGCGCGCGGGCGTGGGCAGCTTCGCGAACGCATCGAGCGGCACGTAGCCGGTCTTATTCGCATCCAGTTGGATCTGCGCCCAGCCTTCGGCGGCGCCGATCACCTGAACGTCGCTGCCGGCTTCGATTGTCGAGACCACCGCGCCGTCGATCGGGAACGCCAGCGCGTCGACCGACGAGCCAGCCTTCAAGGTCGCCTCACCGGTGCCGGAGTCAGCCCCGAACGTCGCGACGCGCAGTGTGATGCCGTTGAGACCCGGATAGCGCGACAGGAAGCTCTGGCCAAAGGCGTGATCGCCGGTCAATTCACTTAACCACTGATCGCTGGCCGGCCAGTCGTGAAATCCTTCCTCGGGAAAGCGGTTGTCCGTCTCCGGCGCGTAACGGATCGCGACCGTCGCGCCACCGGTCGGCTGAGGCAAGAGATCGCCCTCCGGCGTCAACGGCGGCGATATCGCCACGGTCACGCCATCGAGCCCATCTGACGGCGCCAGAAACGGCTGGCTCAGTTTCTGTCCAACAGCCACCGTCCCCGCGGATTCCGGCAATGACGGCGACAACACCTGCGGTATACCGCAGCCAACGGTGAGGAGTAGCACGACCAGCAGTGCGACCCAACGGAATCGCTTCACCCTACTCGATCTCATCGACCCCCGCCTCGGGGATGCTCTTGGCGAAGAGCGGTCGGGATTGGCGCAGGATGACAAATGCCATCCAGAGCGAGAGCGCCGTGAAGAGTGTGCGCACCAGTCCGAGATAGATGTCGATCGGCAGGAAGGCGCCAACGATATTCATCGGATCAGGCAGCGAATTCAGGCTGCTGCCCGCGAGCGGCTGATAGAGATCCCAGGTGGCCGACGCGCCGAATTGCGCGGTGAAAAGTACGAGCAGCACAATCTGCGCCGCATGACAGGCGATCAGGCGACCGTCGCGATAGATCGTCAATACGAGGAAGGGCACAATCCAGATCGCGTATTGCGGATGAAAATGCGTCAGCCCAAAGAGCAGAAGCATTGTCGCGGCCGCGATCGGAATGTACGCCTCCGGCTGGTCGCTCTCACGATCGATGCACCAGAGCAATAGGATGAGATAGCCAAACGGGAACAAGAAGAGCGTGCCGCCGATGCCGGGAGCCAGCTTCATGTCGAAGAGGTATTCGACGTGCGGATAGCGGTTGAGCAGCGTCAACGTTGGGCTGGTACCGGTCAGGATGAGCATCGAGACTTCGATGACGAGCCAGAAGGCGGCCAACCCGCCGATCAAAAGCGCCAGTTC